>DATJGV010000065.1:0-8506 GCA_035494575.1 Pyrinomonadaceae bacterium
AATAGCAGCCTGGCCTTTGTCGGCATCAGTCACCGAAATAAATGCCTTACCGCTTGTCGGAAGTTTAATCCCTGCACCCTCCATTGCTTTTCCGTATGCTTCGCCAAATGTCGCGCCGACGCCCATTACCTCGCCGGTCGAGTGCATTTCGGGTCCGAGAATAGGATCGACACCTGCAAATTTCTTGAACGGAAAAACGGGTGACTTCACAAAGATCTTCGGTACGTTCAGCACTTCGGGCAGGCTAAATTCCGCCAATGTTTTCTCGCCCGCCATAACAAGCGAAGCGATCTTAGCTATTGGAACACCTGTGGCCTTCGCAACGAAAGGCACGGTCCGCGAGGCTCTTGGGTTCACCTCAAGCACATAAACGCGGTCGTCCTTAATTGCGAACTGGATATTCATCAGGCCTTTTACCTTTAGGGCGTTTGCCAGAAGTTTTGTGTAGTGTTTGATGGTTTCGAGATGCTCAGGTGCGATCTTTTGGGCCGGCAGCACACTTGACGAATCACCCGAATGAATCCCCGCCTCCTCAATATGTTCCTGAATTCCCGCAATAACAACTGCGGTTTCGTCCGCCAGAGCGTCAACGTCTATCTCGCCCGCTCGTTCGAGAAACTTGTCAATGAGGATCGGCTTTTCGGGCGATGCGTCCACTGCCGAACGCATATATTCATCCAGCGACTGGTCGTCATAAACGATGGCCATAGCGCGTCCGCCAAGCACAAAGCTTGGCCGTACGACGATCGGATAGCCTATCTTATTTGCAACGGCTTTGGCCTCATCAGCCGATGTTACACTCGAATTTTCAGGACACGGGATATTAAGTTTTTCGAGAAGTTCTCCGAAGCGTTTTCTGTCTTCGGCAAGATCTATCGAGTCCGGCGATGTGCCAATGATAGGAACACCCGCTTCGTGCAGCTGATCGGCAAGATTAAGCGGTGTTTGCCCGCCAAATTGGACGATGACGCCGTCCGGCCGTTCCGTTTCGACAATGTTCATCACGTCCTCAAACGTGAGCGGTTCGAAGTAAAGCCGGTCGGACGTGTCGTAGTCGGTCGAGACAGTTTCAGGGTTGCAGTTGACCATGATTGTCTCAAAATCAGCATCCTGCAAGGCAAACGACGCGTGGCAGCAGCAATAGTCAAACTCGATTCCCTGCCCGATGCGGTTCGGGCCGGATCCGAGGATCATTATCTTGCGGCGTTCGCTTGGATCGGCCTCGCACTCCTGTTCGTACGTTGAATAAAGGTATGGCGTGAACGATTCGAATTCCGCCGCGCAAGTGTCGACCCGTTTATACACCGGAGCGATCCCAAGGCCTTTGCGATGCTCGCGAACTTCCGCCTCACTCGAACCGGTCAAAAACGAGATTCGGCGGTCAGAGAGAGCATACTCCTTGGCGTATCGAATGACTTCAATGGGTACGTCCGAAAGCTTTCGGGTATCGATCCGCTTTTGCAGCAGCATAACTTCTTGAAGCTGTTCGAGGAACCACGGATCGATCATCGTCAGACGATGCACTTCTTCGATCGAATAGCCATTCTGCAAGGCATAGGTGATGTAAGAAAACCGCTGCGAATTCGGCCGCGCAAGCTTTCGCTGAAGTTCGTGATCGGGAATCCCTTGCAAACGTAGCGGCTTCACCGCCTCAAGCGAACGAAGGCCCTTGAACAACGATTCCTTAAACGTTCGGCCGATTGCCATTACCTCGCCGACCGATTTCATTTGCGTTCCGAGCACGTCTTCGGCACCCGGGAATTTTTCGAATGCCCATTTTGGTATTTTCGTTACGACGTAATCAATGGTCGGCTCAAATGACGCGGGCGTCTTTTTCGTGATGTCGTTGGGGATCTCGTCGAGCGTGTAGCCGACGGCCAGTTTCGCCGCTATCTTCGCAATCGGAAAGCCTGTGGCTTTGGAGGCAAGTGCGGATGATCGCGAAACGCGCGGATTCATCTCGATAATACGTACTTCGCCGTTTGCCGGATTCACTGCAAACTGGATGTTCGAACCGCCGGTTTCGACACCTACACGGCGGATACACTTGATCGACATATCGCGCAGGTTTTGATACTCGACGTCGGACAGCGTTTGTGCAGGCGCGACGGTGATCGAATCGCCCGTGTGAACGCCCATCGGATCGAAGTTTTCGATCGAGCAGATGATAACAACGTTATCATTAAGATCACGCATCACCTCGAGCTCGTATTCCTTCCAACCGAGGATCGACTCTTCGACCAGGATCTGCGAAACAGGCGACGCCGCAAGCCCGTTTTTCGCAATCTCCTCAAATTCTTCCGGGTTGAATGCCGTTCCGCCGCCGGTGCCGCCCAAGGTAAAGCTCGGCCGGACGATCGCCGGATACCCGATCTGCTCAACGATCTTTTCGGCCTCTTCCCACGTATGTGCAAATCCCCCTTTCGGGCTCGGCACGCCGATCTCGTCCATCGCGGCCTTAAACATCTCGCGGTCTTCACCGACCTTGATCGCCTGTATGTTTGCCCCGATCAATTTTACGCCGTATTTATCAAGAACCCCTTTTTCGAATAGTTCGACAGAAAGGTTCAAGCCCGTCTGTCCGCCGACCGTCGGAAGCAACGCGTCGGGGCGTTCTTTTTCAATAATTGCTGTAGCCGCTTCGAGGGTTAGCGGTTCTATGTAGGTTTTATCAGCGATCTCGGGATCGGTCATAATGGTCGCCGGATTTGAGTTGACCAGAACGACCTCAAAGCCTTCCTGTTTCAACGCACGGCACGCCTGCGTTCCCGAATAGTCAAATTCACAGGCCTGTCCGATGACGATCGGACCGGAACCAATGATCAAGATCTTATGTATATCGTCGCGTTTTGGCATTTTTCCAAATCGTTAATTATACAAGAAAAAAACGCAGCACTTCTAACCGTGTTGTCGTTTTTCTGCTAATCAAATATTTTCCACCCTTGCAATGTCTATCATTTCCTGTATAAGCATCCGGCAGGAGCCGCAGCCGCTTCCGGCTTTGCAAAGCTTGGCGACGTCCGAAGCGGTTTCAGGTTGATGGTCCGTGATGCACTTTTCTATAGAGTCCTCAGAAATGCCAAAGCACGTGCAGATCAACGCCTTTTCACCGCGAAACTCGTCGAGGCGTCGATTTCGGTAATCTGCAAACGCCGCGTGCAAGGCTGAAATGCTTGTCTCCAAACAATGCTGGCGATGTTCGGTAAACTTGCCAAGGATGGATTCGACCCGCAATTGAACATCGCTCGTTTCTGACCCGTGTAACTCCGTCAATTCTTTGCCTTTTATGTCGTCAGCCAGAATATCGGCCGCCGCGATCATGTAGCCGCAGCCGTTCGTTTGAAACTGCACATTCCTGATCCGCGACGAATCCATGTCGATAAGCAGCGAAAACCCGACGAAGCATCCGCAGACAAAGCTCGCGTCTTTGCCTGATGCGTCGGCACGGACTGCAACGCCGACGTTTTTGGGCTCGGCAAAGCGTTGCGCGATTTTTTCCGGGTAATACATCGTCAATAACCGAATAACACGGTTTGCGGACAATAAGCAATTAGCCGCAATTGTTGTAAGATTAAACCAACAGCCTATGCGCCTTAGTGTTTTTTGCTTGTTCGCTATTCTTGTTTTCCTTGCGGGATGTCGTCCGGCCGCAGCGCCGGTTTCTGTTTCAAACCGGCCGGCCTCTATTAATGACGTTAAACAACCAAAACCTCTGGAGGAAATGAGTTGGACGGGTTTTGACGGTACCGACGAGAAACTGGGCGACCTCCGCGGCAAGGTCGTAATTCTGGATTTTTGGGCAACTTATTGTCCACCGTGCATCGAAGAAATACCGCATCTCAACGAATTGCAAGACAAATATGGCCGTGACAAATTGCGTGTGATCGGCTTGCACGTCGGCGGCGACGACGATAAGCCAAAAGTTCCGGAATTTGTTTCACGTCTGAACATTACCTATCCGCTAGCTTATCCTGACGACGCGTTGACCTCGTTCGTTTTCGGCAGTGACTCGCGCATACCTCAGACTGCGGTTTTTGATAAGAATGGTCGAATGCTAAGAAAAATCGTCGGTTTCGACGACGCTATAAAGCTCGAGCTGGACGATACAGTATCAAAGGCGGTGGCGTCAGGTGAATAGATCGTCCGGAACCGATAGCCCTGCCATGAAGACCCGCGAACAGACCTCGTCGGGCGGAGTGGCGTATCGACGGATCGAGGACACTATCCAGATAGCGATCATATTGGTTGAGAAAAACCGCCGCTGGCAGCTTCCTAAGGGACATTTGGACGACGGCGAGACAAGCGAAAACGCGGCCCTTCGTGAGGTTCGCGAGGAGACCGGATTAGAAACAGCGATGGTCTCGCCGATCGAAACTATCGAGTATTGGTATGTCGGAAACGAGAATGGCTCTCGCGTGCGCTATCACAAACGAGTTTATTTTTATTTACTAAAATATATTTCCGGCAGCGTCGATGATCATGACGATGAGGTGATCGAAGCGCGATGGGTCGGCATTGACGAGGCGATCCAAAAGCTCGCATTTAAGAGTGAGCGCGAAGTGGTTCGAAAGGCCTCAGATATACTCGCAAATAGTTCGGAATAGCTGAAAATTACTTCTAATCTTTCTATTTTTTTTCCGGCCCCGAAATGGGGCGGAAATTGAATTAAATTCTTCGTAGCTGGCAACATAGTTTAAAGAAATAAATGCGAGACACTCCGGTCGGAAACGGCTCACTGCTTGTCAATTTCGACGACAAATATCAGATTCGCGATATCTATTTTCCGCATGTCGGGCAGGAAAATCACACCGAGGGATTTCCTTTCCGGTTCGGCATCTGGGCTGACGGCAGTTTCTCCTGGATATTTTCCGATAGCTGGACGCGTGAGCTAAGCTATCTTTCGGAGACGCTGGTCACAAATGTCCGATTGACCAACGCGGAATTAGGTGTCGAGATCGTCTGTAACGATACGGTTGCAAGTCACGAGAACATCTTTTTGCGCAGGGTGAAGGTCAGCAATTTGCTTGAGTCAAGCCGCGAAGTCCGCATCTTTCTTCACCACGATTTTCGAATTTACGAAAATAAGGTCGGCGATACGGCGTTTTACGATCCCGAGAGCTTGTCACTTATCCATTACAAGAAGCATCGCTATTTTTTGATAAACACCGAGCCGCATTTTGATGCATTTGTGACGGGACGAAAGGCATTTCGCGATCAGGAAGGAACGTGGCGCGATGCCGAGGACGGCGAGCTTAGCGGCGGTGCGATCACCGAAGGCTCTGTCGATTCGACGATCGGTGTACACTTCTCGCTCGAACCTCTCGGTTCGTATGAATTCTATTACTGGATCGCCGCCGGCACGACACACGCTGAGGTGTGCGAACTCGGTAAACAGGTCCTGAGCCGCAGGCCTGAAAAATATCTCGATTATACAGAAAATTACTGGCGTGCCTGGGTCAACAAGAACGAAACGGATTTTGGCGACCTGCCAACGGAGATCGTCGATTTTTACAAGCGTTCGCTTCTGGTGGTCAGCACACAGATCGATCACGGAGGGGCGATCTTGGCCGCAAATGACTCGGACGTGACCGAACGCGCGACAGACCATTACAGCTATCTTTGGACCCGTGACGGAGCATTTGTCGCGAACGCGCTTGACCTTGCGGGCTATTCGACCTTGGCGCGTTCGTTCTACGATTTTTGCCGAAAGATCGCTCACCCGGAAGGCTATTTCCTGCAAAAATATAATCCGGATGGCACTGTCGCTTCAGGCTGGCACGCGGCGTGGGATGTACAGGGGCAAAAGCAACTCGTGCCGATACAGGAGGACGAGACGGCTCTCGTACTCTGGGCGTTGTGGCAGCACTATAAAACCTATCGCGATATCGATTTTGTCCATCGACTTTATCGCGGTCTGGTCGTAAAATGTGCCGATTTTATGGTCGGGTTTCGCCATCCGGAGTTAAAGCTTCCTAAACCGAGTTGGAACCTATGGGAAGATCGTCGCGGCATTCACACATTCACGTGCGCAACGGTCGTCGGGGGCCTCCGTGCAGCAGCAAATTTTTCGCGGCTGTTTGCCGAATCGGAAAAAGCGGATATTTATGACAGCGCCGCAAACGAGATCTGCGGGGCGATGCGGTTGCATTTATACGACGATAAACTTGGACGTTTTGTTCGGGCTTTGCAATTTCACGGCGATGAATATTACGAACCCGATCCGACCGTGGATGCTTCGCTTTTCGGCGTATTTTATTTCGGCTGCTATCACCCGAGCGACGAGATAGTCGTAAACACGATGCGTGCAATTGAAGAAAAGCTTTCAGCCGGCGGCGGCATCGCCAGGTTCGAAAACGACGGCTATATGCGGACATCTGACACTGCAACTGGAAACGCGTGGTTCATTTGCACTCTGTGGATGGCGGAATATTACACGGCGGCGGCCCGCAGCAAAGAGGAATTGAAAAAAACGCTTGATATCCTGACCTGGGTTGCGAAAAGCGCGTTGCCGTCCGGTGTTTTGGCGGAACAGATCAACCCTGTAACGGGCGAGCATGTGTCCGTTTCGCCGCTGACATGGTCGCATTCGACATTTGTTGCGGCAGTCGAAAACTATCTCGAAAAAGCAGACGAACTTTCATATCAGTAAGTGCCTGTTAGTGCTTCGCTTACCGCTGCGGTAAAATTAATTCAATGAGAAGAGCAAAAATTCTGGCGACGCTTGGCCCGTCCTCGACAACACAAGAGTCGGTCGAAGAGATGATCGATGCGGGACTAAGGGCCGTGCGGATAAATATGTCCCACGGGACGACGGAGGAGCACGCCGAACGGATCAATAACGCTCGTTCAGCGGCCCGAAAGCTTGAAAAGCCCCTGTCGATACTAGTCGATCTTTCCGGACCGAAAATAAGGACCCGAACATTGGAAAATGGAGCTCCGGTCGAGCTTAAAGCAGGTCAGCAGTTTATACTCACGACCCGCGACATTGTTGGCAATGAGCGCGAGGTGAGCACAAATTTCAACCATCTGCCGGATGTTGTCGAACCCGGCACGCGGATATTGCTCGATGACGGGGCGCTCGAGCTTGTTGTCGAATCCGAAAATGAAACAGACGTGATCTGCCGTGTCGTCGTCGGAGGCTGGCTCAGCGAGCGCAAAGGAATAAATCTGCCGCACACCTCGCTTCCGATTCCCTCGATGACCGAAAAAGACCACACCGATCTTGTCTGGGCGATGGAACAAAACGTCGATTACATCGCGCTTTCTTTTGTCAGGACGGCCGAGGACTGCAAGCAGGCGCGTGATCTTATCAAAAAACTGAATAAGCGTAAGCTGGGCCGTGCGCTGCTCGTTGCAAAGATCGAAAAAGCCGAGGCAATCGAAAACCTCGATGACATCATTCAGGAAACCGACGGTGTAATGGTAGCGCGCGGCGATCTGGGCGTCGAGACAAGCGTCGAACTTGTGCCGGTCTATCAGAAATTGATAATAGAAAAAGCTATTGCGAACGACAAATTCGTCATTACTGCAACGCAGATGCTCCAATCAATGATCGACAATCCCCACCCGACTCGGGCCGAAGCGTCAGACGTCGCGAATGCCGTTTGGGATGGAACCGACGCTGTAATGCTGTCCGCAGAAACTGCGTCGGGACACTATCCCGTCGAGGCGGTCAAAACCATGGCCCGCATTATCGATGCCGCAGAAACTATAAAACCCGCGCAGCTGAAGCGTCCTATCAAATTTTCGCAGCCGCCGTCCGGCCGCACCAGCCAGGCTCTATGCAAGGCTGCCGCCTACGCCGCGAAAGAACGAATTACCGAAAAGATCGCTGTATTTACCGAATCGGGTCTCATGGCTCGCCGCCTTTCCAGCGTTCGTTCAGGCCTGCAAACGTTCGCCCTTACAACGTCATCGGACGCCTGCAATCAACTTTCACTGATATGGGGCGTTCGTTCGTTCGTACATCGTCAGCCGACTTCAACCGAAGAAATGTTAAGGATCGGCGAGGAAACGCTGCTTGAGGCAGGCGAGGTCGAGAATGGCGAAACGCTTATAATGATGGCCGGACGCTTGTCTGGATTCGGGCTGTCAAGCTCGGTCATTGTATGGACGATCGGCGAGGATATTCCTAACAGGTAGATGGGTTCGGCTGCGAATGTTGTGACCGGTCAAACCACGGCTCCGAACAGTCGTCCGACACCCGCGGTTATTCCCATCGCCAACGCTCCCCAAAATAGGACGCGCCACGCTCCGACCCACATATTTGCGCCGCCCGCCCGGGCAGCGACGGCGCCGAGCAAGGCTAAAAACACGAGCGAAAAAGCTATAACAAGAGGTATCAGAAGTCCACTGTGGGTAACAGCCGTAACCACAAGAGGAAGTGCCGCGCCGATAGAAAAACTAACCGCCGAAAAAATTGCGGCCTGTATCGGCCTCGCCGCCTGACTCTCGGTTATTCCAAGTTCATCACGGGCGTGAGCACCCAGAGCATCGTGTGCCATCA
>DATJGV010000066.1:0-4503 GCA_035494575.1 Pyrinomonadaceae bacterium
CCCGCCGCAGCTTTGCGACTTTCCGTTAATTTTTCCTACTTAACTCAAAAAGCTTGGAAAGATCATCGCAAACAGCAGCGAGATCAGCAGTCCGACGGCCCATATCGTAAGGGTCGCGGCCCATGCCGCGGTCGAGCTGACGCGTTCGCCCGCATTTTTCAACCCGATCGAGTTCAAAACGATCCAGTACAGCCACAAGATGCTCACCCAGCCCAATAGGACAAAAATTACCGGATGATCGGCCGGAGCGACGAGGAAATTAAGATTGTCCTGAACCAGCGAGCGCTGGCCGAGGATAGGGTGAATATCCGCCGGGTCCTTTATAAACAACAAGATCAGATTCAGGATCTGCCGTATGACAGTGACGGGAAAAAAAGCATAGACGGCCACCGCGAACGCCTGCCAATAGTTCATCTTGCCGCCCATTGCCAATGCAAAGAGAAAAAATACCAGACCGAGAAATGCGTAAAGAAACACCTCGCCAACAAAGCTGTTTACCGCCTGGCCGGTTCGCAGCACCGGATTTTTGTTCTGCTCGATGGCGTTTGCCCGGCCCTGTTCGATCTTCGCACGGGCATTGTCGTCCAGCATCGACATTTGCAGCGTTTTGTCGATCGCGTAATTGGCGACTCGTTCAGGAGTTAACCTGTACATGAACGCATTCAGATAAACTGCCGATAACAACGACATGATGATCGCGGCGACAAGCCAACGCGGATGCCGGCGCAGATTGCCAAAAACCTCGGATGGTGCAAAAAATATATTTCCAAGCGTAGACGCCGTTGACATTCGCTCGGAACCCTCTGTATCGGGTTTGTCGATAAAGCTCAGTCCGATCACAAGTCCACCGAGAAGTATCAGACAAACGCCCGATACGGTAAGCGAAGGTATGATCTTTGCAATACTAAGTACAGCGATCACCAGACCGATCACTGCAACAACAATTCCGGCTATTCGGTTCATAATTTCCTCGTGAATTTGAGTTTGAAAAGCTGTTAGTAAATACGAGCTATCCTACATTTTGTTTTCGAATTATTCCAAAATACTGGTTGTAGAAATAGAATCGACGTCGTTCGCGGGAGCAGTGTCATACCCTTCTGCACGGATACACGCCGCAAAATGTCCGGGTCGCAACTCCCGTAATTCGGGTACAACTTCGGCGCATCTATCGATCGCGATCGGACACCGTGTCCTAAACCGGCAGCCGGACGGCGGATTTATCGGCGTCGGCACGTCACCGCTGAGAACGATCCGCTGGCGTTTCTGTTTCGGATCGGTCACGGGAATTGCCGACAGCAGCGCCTGCGTGTACGGGTGCAGCGGATTTACGTACAGGTCAACGGCATCGGCGATCTCAACGATCTTGCCTAGATACATAACCGCGACCCTATTCGAGATGTGCTCCACAACCGCAAGCCCGTGCGAAATGAACAGATATGTCAGACCAAGCTCCGACTGCAGATCCTGCAAAAGGTTAACGACCTGTGCCTGGACGGACACGTCCAGGGCTGAAACAGGCTCGTCACAAACAATAAACTTAGGGTTTAATGCCAAAGCGCGGGCAATACCGATACGCTGCCGCTGGCCGCCGGAAAATTCGTGCGGGTAGCGGCGCATGTAGTTCGGATCGAGCCCAACCCTTGCAAGCAGATCGGCAACGCGCTCACGCTGTTCGGCTTTACTGCGGATGCCGTGAATTTTTAATGGCTCCGCAATGATCGCCTGAATGCTAAGCCGCGGGTTGAGGCTCGCGTAGGGGTCCTGAAAAATGATCTGCATCTCGCCGCGGAGTTTCTGCAGATCGCGCGGCTTTAGATCCAGAATGTTCTGGCCCTCGAACAAAACTTCCCCGCTTGTGGGTTCGTAAAGACGCAGCACGCATCGTCCGACCGTTGATTTTCCGCAGCCCGATTCACCAACCAGCCCGAGTGTTTCGCCCGCCAATATCTCGAACGAGACGTCGTCCACAGCCTGAACAACGTCGTCGCTGTTGTCGACAGGAAAATGCTTGACCAGATGGCGCACCTGAACAAGCTCTTTCTTTCTGGTTTTGACTGCAACTTCTGGCATCAGTTTCAAACAGATGATCCATTGACTCTGTAAATATTCCGTGCTGTTTCTTTTCTCATTTTGTGTATTCCGTGGATAAAATTAAAGCTGAACTACAGAACACACAAAACAAAATCAAACATTTCAATCAAAAATAGGTTTCCTACCCTTTCCAATTCTCACGTATTATCGCCCATCGTTCGTGATCGCGCCAACGGCCGCCGATCTTAAGATATTTTTCCGAAAAGCCCTCTTTCTTAAATCCGCAACGCTCAAGCAAGCGGATCGACGGGACATTTTGCGGCTGAACATTTGCCTCGATGCGGTGAAGATCGAGTTGAGTAAACGCAAATTTCAGTACCAGATGGACAGCCTCGGTCATGTAGCCCTTCCCGGCATGATCGACCCCAAGACCATAGCCGAGATACGCGTTTTGGAACGCGCCGTGGAAAATCTGCGAGAGGTTGATAACGCCCGCAATGGCGTCGTCGTCAGTGCAGCAGATCAGAAACGATTCGGTCTGATCGTTGTCAACACGATCGAGAAAGCGTTCAAAATCCTCCGGCGTTTTTGCCGGATTCATCAGGCCGCGATGAAACCTTTCGCTTTTGCGTGCCATCTCGATGAATTCACTGCAATCCGACGGCTTAGGTCGACGCAGATACACCTTTTTCCCGCGCAATATCAGGTTGTTGTTCTTCTTCATCGTAGAGCACGCAGCGGACTTTCACATTATTGGGCAATAAATAAAGCGGGATCTCGCCGTGCACGCAGCGTTCCATCCGGTAAGCGCAACGCGGTGCAAAATGACAGCCGTCGGGCAGGTTCGTCGGGTTCGGCACCGTCCCCTCGATCGTCTGCAGCCGCGCCTCTTTTGCGATTTCGCCAACGCTCAGCTTCGGCACAGATTTTAGCAAACCCTGCGTGTACGGGTGTTTTGGTTTTTCGAAAATTTCGTCAACGCCCGATTCCTCAACGATCTTTCCGGTGTACATCACGCAAACGCGGTCGGCGGTTTCGGCAACCACGCCGAGGTCGTGCGTTATAAGCAAGATCGCTAGTTTGCGCGTTTTTCGCAGGTCGTCCAAAAGCTCGAGGATCTGTGCCTGAATTGTGACGTCAAGCGCCGTCGTCGGTTCGTCGGCGATAAGCAATTCCGGGTCGCACGCGAGCGCCATCGCGATCATCACACGCTGGCGCATTCCGCCGGAAAGCTGATGCGGATAATCGTTCACGCGGCGTTCGGGCGCGGGGATCGAAACCTCCTTCATCGCCTCGATCGCCGCATTCCAGGCCTGTTTTTTGTCAAGCTTTCGGTGCAGCCTCAGCGCCTCCGCGATCTGCTCGCCCACGGTGTAAACCGGATTTAGCGACGTCATCGGGTCCTGAAAGATCATCGCGATGTCGTTGCCGCGAATTGCCCGCATGCGTTCATCGCTCAGCTTCGTAAGCTCTTCACCCTTGAATTTTATCGAGCCGCCGGCGATGCGCCCCGGCTCCGCGATCAGACGCATTATCGACAAGGCGGTGATCGATTTGCCGCAACCCGACTCGCCGACGAGCCCGAGCAGTTCGCCCTCGTCGATGTAAAAGCTCACGCCGTTGACCGATTTGACCAGCCCGGCACGCGTGGGGAATTGTGTTTGGAGATCGTTGATCTCAAGCAGATGAGGCATTACAAAATTAAGCGGTTATTTTAAAAAGTTTTATAAACCGTTCCTGGCTTACTTCGGCAAGTTCCCAGTTGTCCTGCAGGTTCATCCAGAAATTCGGGCTTGCGCCTAGCGACCGCGACAGTTTCCACGCCATCTCGGCGCTGATTCCGCGTTTGCCGCGACAGATCTCGTTTATTGTTTTTGGCAGAACACCAATATGCCCGGCAAGAGCGCTCTGTGATATACCCAATTCGTCGAGTTCATCCTTTAGTACCTGGCCTGGGTGGACATGTGGAAGGTGTATTTCCTGTTTCATATCTCAATGATAACCAGTAATCTCAACATAGTATGCGTCATTATTCTCCCAGCGAAAACAGATACGATATTGATCGTTTATGCGAATACTAAATTGCCCTGTTCTATCACCTTTTAATGCCTCAAACCGATTCCCTCTTAATTCTGAAAGATCCAGAAGATTTGTGGCTGCGGCGAGCCGTGCTAACTTGACCCGACATCTTGAATGTAATTCTATCGGAAGCCTGTGCCGGGCGTTTTTTGATAATTTGCCATAACAAATATCTTCCGATGCGCTGTCCAGGAAATTTCGAATCGCCATGCGCTATACCTAATATACCACTACACGGTATTTCAAACAACTCAGTTAATTCATTTTACTTTTAACAGGATCGGCTGGTCTTCCCGGGAGTTTCACCGGCTGTGTGAGCTTTTTCACTACTTCCTGCACGGCTCGTTCGAGTTGGGGATCGTGCCCCGCGATCACGGATTTCGGGTCGTTATC
>DATJGV010000067.1:0-6866 GCA_035494575.1 Pyrinomonadaceae bacterium
AGCCCGGCCGGCCCCGATCCCAAAATGACAACTTTTCGACGAATTTCCTTTTCAGGCATAGTATGATCTTTAACACGGCCGCCGCCGGTACGTCTCCATAATTGAAGGCTAAGTCTATCAACTCCGCCGAATCTTTTTCAAGTTTCAAGTTTTCAATGTAAAAGCGGTTTGAACAGCGCGCCGCTTACATTTTTGAATATTTTCGTGGTAAGCTGTTTCTTTATTTGGCTCTGATTACCCGTTTTTCGTTCACTATGTCCACCAATAGTCAGCCTCAGTTTGAGGAAAAACGTTTTGCCCTGCGAATGGCTCTCAGACTGCCGATAGTCGTGTCCGGCCGCGACGAGGATGGCGCCGCGTGGAGCGAACCTACGGAAACTGACGACATATCTACGCTCGGCGCCCTATTCCAGCTTAATCAAAAGATAACCCCGGGGGACAGCCTCTACATTCGATCGCACCGTCCGGACGGCGTTCCCGTTGAGGCCAAAGCGAAGGTCGTTCGCGTCTCGCCGGCAAATTACGGCATGCTGCGTGTCGGCGTTTCAATAGTCGAATCGAAGGACAACTGGCTGCGACTGTTCGTCGCCTGGATCGCCGATGACAACATCGTTGAAGGCATTGAAGAATAGTCATTTCGACAGACTGACGGTTCTGTCGTCCGTTTATTGACGGCCGCCGGCCTGTTTTACCTTTTTGATATGGCAGATTACGAAACGATCACCGTTGAACGGCTTGGAGCCGTCGCGCTTCTCACCATCAACCGTCCTGACAAATTAAACGCACTTAACAACAAGGTTCATGAGGAAGGTGTTGCGGCGCTTGAGGAACTAAAAAAAGACGACACGGTCCGCGTTTTGGTCATAACCGGCTCGGGCGAAAAATCGTTCATCGCCGGCGCGGACATCAGCGAATTCGAGGGGCAGACGCCGGTAACTCAGCGCGACCTTTTTCATGAAAAGACACTCTTCAATTCGCTCGACACTTTTCCAAAACCCGTTATCGCGATGGTGAACGGCTTTTGCCTCGGAGGCGGCAATGAACTCGCGCTGGCTTGCGATCTGCGTGTTTGCAGCGAAACCGCTCGATTTTCTCAACCCGAGATCAATCTCGGCATCATTCCCGGCGGCGGCGGAACACAGCGGCTTACGCGCCTCGTTGGCGAAGGCCGGGCGATGGAAATAATTCTCACGGGCGATATGATCGACGCCAAAACCGCCGAGGCGATCGGCCTCGTCAACCGCGTTTATCCGGCCGACGAACTCGAAGCAAAAACAATGGAAATGGCGAACAAGATCGCCGAAAAAGCGCCGATAGCACTGCAGCTTTGCAAGGAGGCCGTAAAATTTGCCTCGCGCTCAAATCTCGACGAAGGCCTTCGTCGCGAGGTCGATCTATTCGCCATTTGTTTTTCAACCGAGGACAAACAAGAAGGCGTCTCTGCATTTCTCGAAAAGCGCAAGCCTGTTTTTAGGGGAAAATAACTGTAACTTAGCCTATTCGCCTTCGCTCGGTGGATTTTTGGTGGTTCGATCCTTAGCTACCGGAAGGTGCCAACCGCGACGAATGGCTAGGAAGCGGATGGCGAAGCACAACGCCGCGCCGGCAATTGCCATCATGGTCGGTTCCAGTTTGAAAACGTGTCCGAGGACGACCACAGAAGCTCCGGCAAGCGCGGCAACCGCGTAGAGTTCGGACGTAAGCACGCCAGGTATTTGCGCCACCAAAACGTCGCGCAGCATTCCGCCGCCAATGCCGGTGAGCATTCCAAGCAATGCCGCCGCAAGCGGGTTAAGGCCGAAGACAATTGCTTTTTCTGCGCCTGCAACAGCGAAGAGGGCCAGACCCGCAGCATCCATTAGCTGCACACGATCCTTTAGTTTGTGAATCGGCGAATACCAAATAAATGCAACAAGCCCGGCGAATATCGAGATGCAGATATATCGCCAATCGATGATCGCCGCAGGTGGTACCGACCCGATAATGACGTCTCGGGTAATGCCTCCGGCGTTGCCCGCAGCAAAAGCCAAAACGAGTACGCCAAACAGATCCAGCTTTTTTCTTACTGCGACAATTCCGCCGCTCAGCGCGAACACGAACGTGCCGGTCAGGTCGAGAACCAGCAGTGTGGTCCCGATATAGTTTTTCAGCTCTTCGGCGATAATGCTGTCCATGTCCGTGGTGATTTTTGACTGACCGCTCTATTTCGCCAGGTACGTCATGGCGGCAACGACAAGAGCCGTGGTTCCGACCGAAAGCGTGGGCTCTATTACCGGCGCAAAAAATTCCGAATGATTTACAGGTATATCCTGCTGAACGCGGCCCGCCTTTAACGCCTTTTCGTATTTCTGCGGATCAACACAGCCGACGCCCCAATAGGTGTACGGAATGCCGAACGCATTTGGAATGTCGCTAAAATCCTCACTGGCCGTCTGATGCCCCAGCTCGAAAACGGAATCCTCACCAAAATGGCTCTTAAATGCGGCAGTGACCGTGCTCGTTACGTCCGCATTGTTTTCCGTCAACGGATAATGATCGTAATATTCAAACTCGGGTGGTTTCGGCGAACCGGATGCCTCACACTCGGCCTCAACCATGCGCTCGATACTTTCGATCATTCGCTGACGTACATGCAGGTCATAGGTTCTCAGGTTCACAAGCAGAACGGCACGATCCGCGATTATGTTGCTCTTTGTGCCGGCAATGCTGCTGCCGACAGTAAGTACCGCGAATTCGCCAGGCTTCGTCTCGCGCGAAACGATCGTCTGGAGCCGAATGACGATCATCGCGGCAAGCACGACAGGATCTACACTATTATGCGGCATCGAGCCGTGAGAGCCCTTGCCGTAAACCGTGATCCTGATGCTGTCGCCCGCAGAAAGAACGGGGCCGATCTGCGTCCCGACCTTTCCGGCTGGAAATGCTAGGACATGCTGCCCGAATGCCACGTCCGGCTTCGGAATCCGGTTAACAAGGCCGTCTTCGACCATCGCCTTAGCACCGCTTGCAAGTTCTTCGGCCGGCTGGAAAAGAGAGATGAACGTTCCATTCCACGCGTCCTTCGATCTTGCCATCATTTCCGCGGCGCCGAGCAAACATGTTACATGGGCGTCGTGACCGCAGGCGTGCGCAACGTTGACAGCTTTCCCTTCGGCGTCCGTCGATGTAGCCGTTGATGCATAAGGCAAGCCGGTATTCTCTTTTACGGGCAGCGCATCCATGTCCGCACGGGCGAGAACGGTTTTGCCGTCGCCGTTCCTGAGTACGCCGACGACGCCCGTCCGGCCGATGCCTTCCTGAACGTCAAAGCCCAATTCTTTCAGTTTTGACGCCGCGATCCCGGCCGTACGCGTCTCCTGCATGGACAGTTCAGGGTGAGCGTGCAGGTCTTTGTAGAGTGATTCCAGCCCCGGCAACATTTCTTTCAAGTTCGATACGGTGGGGTCCGAAATGCGAGCGTTCTTCGCGTTCATATATATAGCCTCCTTTTCATGCCGAAATAATAGTTTATCACTCTCGAACTTCGCCATCGCAGTTGAGTTCGCCGCGTCCAGTTCGGAAACAATCGGCTCAGATTGGCTTTCTCCCGCGGCTTCGTCAAAACAATATTGGTTTCTTTACATTGTAAAATTTACCTCAGAGATTGTTCGCGCTGTCGCCGCCGGTGACATCGAGCGTCGCGCCGCTGATCATCGCAGCCGCGTCGGATGCGAGAAAAACCACCATCGGCGCGATCGATTCCGGCTTGATCCACGGTACGCCGAGCGGCGTCTTGTTGAGCAAAACTTTCTCGGCCGCCGCTTCGTCCTTTTCGACATCGCCGGTCGGTTCCTTCCCGGCCACCTCGAGGGCCTGCACGTAACGCTGTTCGTGGCGCGTCAGCGGCGTGTCGATCAAACCGGGAACGACTGCGTTGACCGTGATCTTGTATTCTCCGAGTTCGAGCGCGGCGGATTTCATCAAACCGATGATGCCCCATTTCGAGGCGGAGTAAGACGAGCCGAATTTCGTGCCGTGTCGCCCCTGGGTCGAAGACGTGACGATGATGCGCCCCGCTCCGCGTTCGACGAGCAGCGGCGCGAACACACGCAGAACATTCGCCGTTCCACTTAAATTGACATCAATCTGATCGTGCCAATCGGCGTCTTCCATTTCGAGTAGTGGCTTGAAGGACTGAATGCCGGCGTTGGCGAACACAATGTCGAGTCCGCCGAATTCTTTTTTGATCTTTTCGGCCGCTCCGCGGAGCGCATCGATGTCGCGCTGGTCGAGCAAAATGGCAAGCCATCGCCTTCCGGCGTTCCGAACCCGTTCGCCGGTTTCATCTAACTCGGCAACCGATGCCGGAACAACTTCGAGAGTGGGGCTTACCGAGCCCGCGATGTCAATGCCAACGATGTCGGCTCCCGCTTGAGCCAGTGCGACGGCTGCCGCGCGCCCGATGCCGCGCGCCGCTCCCGTAACGACTGCCGTTTTGCCCTTTAATGTGTCGGATGAAAAAATGTTCAGTTATTTCTCCTCCTTATGATGAGGATGGTCTGCTGACGCAAGCGCCCACAAAAGGTAAATCTGGAAAATGCCGACCCGCCTCAATTGAATTGTGAGATATCTGATATTGTTTCTTTTTTTGGAATAGTGATCGCTATCGCAATGATCGCCGTGACCACCATCAATACATTAAAGATAAGCGCAATTGCGGCAGCGAAGCGGACATTTATATTATCGGTACGTCCAAGAAAAAGCTCCGACATTGATCCGAGCGTTGTATCGCTGCCGCTTAACGCAGTAAAGATCGATGCGGAGATCGCAACGCCAAAAGCTGCGCCGAGTGACGATGCCATTTTATAGATACCTGATGCTGCACCCGCCTTTTCATCCGGGACGTTGGACAGCGCGGCGTCAGTCGACGGCGTTGCATAAAAGCCCAAACCGATTCCAAATAATGTGAATCCCAAAAATGCGACGGCTAAATACTGTCGGGTGAGCAGAAACGTAAAGGACGCTAACAGGATCCCGATGGCAGTGATCGAGCAGCCGAGAAGCATTGGTTTACGCGCACCCCATTTTTGGAGAAGTTTTTCGCCAACGCGAATCGTACTTAAAATTGCAACCAGATAGCCCAGGGTCAGTAATCCGGACTCAAGAGAAGAAAGCCCCGCTTGCTGTTGGACAAGGGTCAGTGCCACGAGCAGCGTTCCGGCAGCCCCGTTAAGTAAAAAATTTGAAAGTGTCGCACCCGTGTACATCTTATTGCCGAAAAGCGTCAAATCTACAAAAGCGTCGGCGTTCCCGATTTCGACCTTGAAGAATCCTGCCGCCGCGACCACAAACACGACTGCGAGCGCGATGACCGCGGGACTTGTCCATCCCAATTGGCTTCCTTGACCAATGAAAATATTTAGTGCAACCATGGCGACAAGAAAAGCAATAAAGCCCATCCAGTCAAACCGCTCCGATCCGGCAGATGCTACCGCGCTTTCAGGCGTACCTTTAAGCAATATGAAACTTACAATTGCTACTAAGATCGACGCCCAAAAGATCCATCGCCAGCCGAACGAGGATGCAACAAAACCTCCGAATAGCGCACATAACCCTGAACCTCCCCATGATCCAATAGACCAAAAACTTAAGGCTCTCTGACGATCCTTGCCCTGGTAGTATGCCTGGATGATTGCGAGTGTGGCCGGCATAATGCACGCAGCCGAGAGACCCTGAATAATTCGTCCAACAATTAAGAATAAGGCAGTACCCGACGGCGAAATTGCGATAAGAGACGACCCGAGCATGCTTAGAGCGAGGCCGACATAAGTAAGTTTTAGCCGGCCGAAGCGGTCCGCTAATCCTCCTGCCACAACGATAAATATTCCCGAAAACAGAGCAGTAATGCTGACGGCAATGTTTCCCAGGCTTTCCGTGATGCCGAGGTCGCTTCGAATCGCCGGTGTGATGTTCAGAGTGGTCTGCGCAAACAGCCAGAAGGTTATAACGGCAAGGACAATGCCAAGGAGCAATTTGTCGGTGCCGCGATAAACGGGTCTGTTGTCGACATCAGCATTCATAGCTGGCGGGATTTTTCGTTCTCAAGCTGCCTTTTGCCTTTCAAGCTCGTCGCGTTTCCATTGACCGAGATCCGCGGCTGCGTCATACGTGCTCTGCATAAAATCGAGCAAGGCTTTTTCAGGCTCGTCCGCCTGCCGCACCGCTTCATAGGGGAGAATGAATTCATTAAGTTCCCCGTGATAGTAAGCTTGTGGCGGCAATATTTTTGCCTGTTTGAGACCCTCGGGTTCCGGAGCGGAATAGCCGTAAAAAGCCGGCTCATGAATAAGGCCGCCGCCGCACCAAAAGCCGTGACTGATATTTTTGTGTGAATACGCCTCACGCGTAATGTAATCGGCTCCGTCGCGCTCCGGGGCCTTTTCGCCGTTAAACCGCGTTACCGCCATATCAAAACTGCCCCAGAAGAAATGTACGGGGCTCGATTTGCCGACGAAGCTTGACCTGAACGCCTCAAAAACATTGTTCGTCCATACCAAAATTGTCCGAAGCCGTTCGACATATTCGGCATCGTAGGACGCGTGTTCGGTGTCTTCGGTAAAGCGTATCGGGTTTTCGACCTCGACCGGCATCGTCCAGATCTTAACGTCGATCTTGAGCTCGCTCAGCGCGTTCATCACCGCCGCGTAAAAATCCGCCACCGTCCGGGGAGCGAGTTTAACGCTCCGCGTATCACCGCTCTCGCATTTAATAAGAAGCTCGTGCGAGATGAAGTCAAACTCCATGGCAAAGCTAGTTGTGCCGTCGCATAACGGCAGCGTCGAAAGGCCTCGTGGTGTGACGCGCAGCGTCGCATTCCAAAAATGATT
>DATJGV010000068.1:0-9661 GCA_035494575.1 Pyrinomonadaceae bacterium
TGATCGTAGTCTTTCTGATCTGGGTGGTCGCAAACCTCATTTTTGCGATCATCGGTTTGATAACGGGATACCTCTATCTTCCTCCCGCGAGAGGCGGCGAAGCCATTGAACTTTATGGCGTTTGGGCGAGAGTCGTCTCGGCTATCGTCCTGCTCTTTTACGGTGGCATAGGCTTCCTTATTTTTCGGTGGAAAAGAAGACAGCGGCGACCGAAGGTCCTGGGTGAGTATGATCGGCATTGATGGGATCATGGAATCCCTGACAGGAATATCCCAACTTGTTTGTATCCGCAGTGTTTTTCGCCCTGCGAAATGTTTTTTCCAGATTCTCTTATCTACTTGAGCGGCGCCTGTTGCGAACCACCTGCGAATCTTGCAAGCGTAACGGGCATCAACCTGCTTGGTTTTCTTAAAATCGTTAAACAGCTTTCAAATTATGGAGGAAAAAATGTCAAGGATATCTCTCAAGGTTATCAGTGTATTTGGATCATTGGTCGTCGGTCTATTTCTATCCCAAATTGCTTACGGGCAAACTTCGACTCCCGTTGGTGAACCAAGGCCCGTCGTGGTCGTTAATTCGGCGTCAAATCCGCTTCCGGTCACGGGTTCCGTTACCGGAACTGTTGAAATATCGAATACTGCGACGGTCAACGCAAAACAAAGCGGACCGTGGAGCGTTTCGCTCGCTGATTCGCCCAGCGTCAAGATCGACCCGGACAATAACACGGTAAAACTCGCTCACAGCGGAACCGAATTAGTCTTCCTGGACGCCCGGAGTTATCCCGATTCGTCGGGAAAGACCGATATCGGTTCGATCGATATTCGGCAGTTTTCAAAAGTAAGGCTTCAACTGCTAAATAGCGGCGGCTCGGACATTGATGTGACGATATCAACCGTCGACCTTTCAAACCTTCCGAATGTTTATCTTTTTGAAAATGAAACGGTGACGGTGCACGCCGGTGAGCGGTTCAATAAACTTTACGAAACGCTGGGAACGTGGGTGCTTGTTTCCGTACATTCGCACTCAGCTGCAGGATCGGTTCAATTAGCTGTTTTTGGAAGCCACTGATCCGCGAGATGCGAGACAAAAATCTGTTGCCCGTTTAACGGGTGCGGCGCTTAGGTGAAAAATAGCCCCGCGACTAAGCTCGGGGCTATTTTAATATCGACTGTTCACCAATCCTTCTGCGGAATCTCATTACCTTCAGGAAAAAATTCCAACGAAGCCGAGTTTACACAGTACCGTTGTCCCGTTGGGGGCGGACCGTCGGGGAAAACGTGTCCCTGGTGGCCGTCACAGCGGGAGCAGCGTATCTCGGTGCGGCGCATGCCGTAGCTGTTGTCTTCGATGTATTTGATATGCTCCTTATCGAAGGGAACAAAGAACGAAGGCCAGCCCGTACCTGAGTAGAACTTTGCGTCGGATCTGAACAGCGGCAGCCCGCACAAACGGCAGGCGTAGATTCCGGATTCCTTGTGGTCTGTAAGGTTGCCGCAAAACGCAGGCTCTGTGCCGTGCGTCATAAGGACGCGGTATTCCTCTTCGTTAAGGTCGCGTGCAAGCCGTTCGCGTTCTTCATCCGTGAAAGGCGTGATGTCGTACCCGCTTGCCGAAATGTGCCTCTCGCTTGTTTGTGCTGCTGTTGTCATAGAACCTCCAACTTAATACTCCGACCTTATTATAGATCATCCGAGCAGAGGATTTAATTCCCGCTGCCTGGTTTAAAATTTACCTTTCAGCTTTTCGAAGGTGTCTTGAAGCGATTCGGGAATAGTTCGTGTCTGGCCGACCGACGTCATAAAATTTGCGTCGCCGTACCAACGGGGAAGTATGTGCATATGAAAATGGCCTGCGACGCCGGCACCGGCTGCCCGGCCCATATTCATTCCGAGATTGACACCGTCCGGACGATACGTTTCGCGCAGGGCGGCCTGGCATTGTTTGGTGAGGTCCATCATCTCGTTGCTGATCTCTTTGGATGCCTGGTCCAGGTCCGCGATATGTTCGTAGGGCACGACCATCATATGGCCGCTGACGTACGGATAAATATTCAGGATGACAAAATTAAACCCGGCGCGCTTGAGGATAAACTTTTCCTCGTCGCTCGCCGGGTTGTTCAGAATATCGCAGAAAATACAACCGCCGGGGTTATCCGCATGAGTTTCGCCGCCGCTTTTTATATAGTCGTAACGCCACGGACTCCAGAGTACATCCACCGCCTTAACCTTTATTGATGAGCTCTTTCAGTTCCTTTCCGGGCTTAAAATAGGCAACGCGTTTCGCCGGAATGTTAACCGCCGCACCCGTTTTTGGGTTTCGGCCCTTTCTCGAATTTCGCTCACGCACGCGAAAGCTGCCGAATCCGCGCAATTCGATCTTTTCACCCTTGTTCAGCGTGCCGATGATGCTGTCGAAAATGATCTCGACCAGTTGTTCGGCATCCTTTTTGGTCATATCAGCGTCGTTCGCAACCTTTTCCACCAGATCCGCTTTTGTCATTTCTATTCTCCGTACAATCCCAAATGTTCAATAAATCAGTGTGTAGTCCCAACGCCGTGTTATGCCGCTTTTTCTTCGGACTCCTCGTTTTTTTGTTCCGGAGTCTCTTCGGCATCTTCAGCGGCGGACGCTGCCGGTTCGGTTGTTTCCGCTACAGGTTCCTCGGCCGCCGGAGCGTTTGCTTCGTCCGACTTGCTTGCCTCATCGGCAGGTTCCGGCGCCGGCTCTTGCGGAGCCGACGCTTCCTCCGCAGGGGTTTCTTCTGCAACGGGTGCTTCGGCCGGTTTTTCTTCGGCCTTCTTCGGTGTTTCCTTTTTCTCAGCTGGTGCCTCGGCAGGTCTGCCAAATTTTAAATTGGCAAGTTCAGCAAGCGAAGCCATACCGCCTTTTGCCTCGGTCGAGTACATCTTGGTATCGACGACGGGCTCGTCGTCCTTGCCGACTGCACGGTGTGAAAGACCGATCTTTTGGTCTTCGTGCTCGATGCGAAGGATCTTGAATTCCATCTCCTGGCCAAGTTCAGCAACCTGTTCGGCTCGTTCAACACGCTCGTCAGAAAGCTCCGAAATGTGACACAGGCCTTCGAGGCCTTCGCCAAGTTCGACAAAGATACCAAAATTGGTAAACCGCGAAACCTTTCCGCGAACGACGTCACCCGGACGATGCGTGGCCACGAAACTCTCCCATGCGCTCGGCATCAGGTCCTTCATCGACAGGGACAGACGTTGGCCCGCACGGTCGATGTGGGTCACGATCGCATCGACTTCCTGATCTTTTTTCAGAAGTTCTTTAGGATGCTTGACCTTTTTGGCCCAGGTAATATCGGATACGTGTACGAGACCGTCAACGCCTTCTTCGAGCTCGACGAACGCGCCGAAATCGGTCAGGTTACGGACGCGGCCATGGATCTTGGCACCGACCGGATAACGTTCCTCGACGTGATCCCACGGATTTTCCTGGAACTGTTTCATGCCGAGGCTGATGCGTTTTTCGACGGCATCGACGCCAAGCACCTGTACCTCGACCTCATCGCCTTTATGAAAAAGACGCTTCGGGCTTTGCGAACGCTTGGACCACGAAATCTCCGACACGTGGACGAGGCCTTCGACACCGGGTTCGAGCTCGACAAAGACTCCGTACTCGGTAACCGACGAAACTTTGCCCTTTACCTTCGAGTTGATCGGGTAAACCTCGATTACGGTTGACCACGGATCAGGCAACAGTTGTTTATAGCCGAGCGAAACTTTTTCCTTTTCGCGGTCGAGCTTCAGGACCTTGACCTGAACATGGTCGCCTACGTGAAACAGGTCACCGGGGTGGTGAATGCGTCCCCACGACATATCTGTCACGTGAAGCAAGCCGTCGATGCCGCCGATATCGACGAACGCACCGTATTCGGTAAGGTTCTTGATGGTTCCTTCGACGACGAAGCCGACATCGATCTTGTCGAGTGTCTCTGCCTTTTGAGCGTTGACGACCTCATCGGTTATGACCTTGCGTGAAAGAACGATATTACTGCGCCGGCGACTGAATTTGATGACCTTTGCTTCGATATCCTGGCCCTTGTACGAGTCAAGGCTGCGGATCGGCCGCGAATCGATCTGCGATCCCGGCAGAAAGGCCTCGATGCCGTTGATATCAACGCGAAGCCCGCCTTTGGTTTTATCAATGACTTTTCCGACAATCGTGTTGCCTTCTTTGTAGGCGTGCTCGATGTCACCCCAAGCCTTGCGGTTGAGAGCGTCCGAGCGCGACAGCATCGGCGGAGCATCGCCTGTGTGAATGGTACGGATAACTACCTCGACCGTATCTCCAACGTTGACCGTTGGCTCGCCGTCCGGGCCTGTAAATTCCTCGATCGGAACGACGCCCTCGGATTTGTAACCGAAGTCAACGAGGACTCCGCGCTCCGAAACGCCGACGACGCGGCCTTCGACGAGTTCACCAGCGTGAAAAATGGTCTGTTCCTGCTCGAACTGCTCGAGGATGGCGCCGAAATCCACGTCCTGATTCTGCTGCTCTTCAGCCGATGGTTCGGGTGCCGTTGTGGCGGCCGCAGGGGCCGCGTTTTCCGTGTTTGATTGTCCTGATGCCGAATCACCGCCGTTTACGGTTTCTTCGGGTTCATTGTTAACCTGATTTGTCATTAAATCTGCTAAACTTCCTTAAATAAAATTGTGTGTTTGCCTATCTCAAAACCTTATATCTCTGTCGAAACTATACCGCATCCGGCCGGCAGTTTTCGTCCGTCTATCGAACTCCGTAATACAAAATCTGGTGACAAATTGTTTCGAAACCGATTTGTGAGAAAGACATAGAAATTCACTCTACTCTCCGGACTTTTCCGATGGACGTGATAAAACTAAAATTTACACGTCAAAGTGCCTTTCTGTCAAGACTTCGGGACGGAAAATCCTTGAAAAACCTATATTTGTGGCGAAGAGAAAGATTTGCAGCGGAATCCGGCTAATCCATGCACGATAGCAGCTTAGCGGAAAACCGGTACAAACAAAAAAGCCTCTTGACCGAGGCTTTTTAAAGGTTAAAGAAAAGGGACAAGCTCTTTCATCTGATAATAAGGTCGTTCAGATTGCTCACGATGCCGCTTTTCTTTTCCATTTCTTCTTTGGCCATTGCGGTCGTGTTTTGAATACCGGCAAGACGCAGGCGGAATTCGTCCGGGTTCGTCGATCCGATCAGGGCTTCGTTGAGCGAGATGAGGCCGGATGTGTATAAGTAGAAAAGCGATTGGTCGAATGTCTGCATGCCGTATTGCGATGTGCCGGCTGAGATGGCGTCGCGGATCGAGGCAGTCTTTTCCTCGTGCAGGATGCAGTCGCGAATGAGCGGTGTCGAGACCAGAACTTCGACGGCCGGAACGCGTCCGCTGCTCGATACGGTTTTCATCAAACGCTGCGAGACGACTGCCTTTAACAAGCCGGCAAGCTGAATTCGTATCGATTTTTGCTGATACGGCGGAAAGGCCGAGATGATGCGAACGATCGTTTCGGATGCGTCAAGAGTGTGCAGTGTCGATAGTACGAGATGGCCGGTTTCCGCGGCGACAAGCGCCGTCTCTATTGTTTCGAGATCGCGCATTTCGCCGACAAGTATCACGTCCGGGTCCTGGCGAAGCGAACCGCGCAACGCCTCGGCGAAGTTTCGGGTATCAACGTCAACTTCGCGTTGTGTGACGTAAGACTCCTTGTCTTTATGAAGGAATTCGATCGGGTCTTCGACCGTTACGATATGGCAATTTCGTTTTTGGTTGATATGGTCAACTATTCCCGCAAGCGTCGTTGACTTGCCAGAGCCTGTTGTTCCGGTAACGAGGATCAGACCGCGCATTTCGTCGGCGATCGAATTCAGGATAGGCGGCAAGCCTAGCTCGCTAAAGTTTTTTATTTCGTCCGAGATCACGCGCGCAACTATGCCGATCGAATTGCGCTGCTGAAAAATATTGACGCGGAACCGGCCCAGGCCCGAGACGCCGTAACCGATATCTACCTCGAAAACCTCTTTAAAATGCTGCTTTTGACGATTGGACATCATCGAGAACGCCATTTCCAGCGTCTCGTCCTGCGACATCCGGGTCGAGCCCGACATCGGTTTCAACTCGCCGTGGACGCGAATGACCGGAAACGATCCAGCCCGAAGATGCAGATCGGATGCGCCGAAGCTCATCGCCATGCGCAATAAATCGTCGATTCTATTCGGCATAAATAAAGAAAAACTGTTGCAGGTGGACGGTTTCGAGTGAAATGGCTTTTGAAGGTTTTCGATCAAGTGTAAAACCGTCAAAAACAAGTTTAACCGTTATTAAACGCCTGCGTCAAGAAATTTTTGCCGTTCGGAACAGCCGAAAATACGGTCTTCGGGACAATAATTCGCTGTACGCCGGTTCGACACTCGTAGGTTTGCATCGTAAAATCTATTGTTTTAGCGAAAATTTGAGCAGATGAACAGTGCAGGCAAGATCATTTCAATAAATCCCGAATACGCAATTCCCGGCGGCGAGATCTTTATCGAAACGGAGGGATTTCGGCTTGACGCATCGGGAATAAATTCGTGCGTTATCGGAGGCCAGATCGCCTGGATCACCGCGGCGTCGCAGCACCGCGTTGTAGCGATCGTGCCTGAGACTGTTGGAACGACGGCTGAAGTGTTCCTGGAAAGCGGCGGAAAGCGAAGCAACATAGTCGAGATCACCGTCGGAAAACAGCTTGCGACCGATCTGCACATAGTCGCAAACCCGGCTGTCGATCCAAAGGACGGCTCGATCATAGTTACGCGTTCGGGCTCGCGCGGCCAACAGGTCGAATTTTCGATGTTCCGTCTCGAACCGGACGGATTCATCGACCAGATGCCGACCGAGATAATGAACCCGACAGGTTTGGCGTTTGACCGTGACGGCGAACTTTTTGTCACGAACCGTTCCGACGGACAGGTTTGCCGGATAGACAAGGATGAGGAGGCTGTAATTTTCTCGACAAATGTTGGGATCGCGACCGGGATAGCATTTGGAAAGGACGGAGCGATGTACGTCGGGGACCGCAGCGGGACGATCTTTCGCATAAGCAAGATGGGCACGCCCGAAACCTTTGCCGTGCTCGAGCCCTCTGTTTCGGCTTATCATCTTGCGTTCGGGCCGGACGGCAGATTATTCGTTACGGCGCCGGGACTTGCGAGCTACGACGCGGTTCACGTCATCGACCACACCGGATTTGACGAAAAGTATTTTCGAGGATTTGGGCGTCCGCAGGGACTCGCCTTCGATACTTTCGGCAATCTTTATGTTGCTGCCTGCTATGCCGGACGGCACGGGATCGTAAGGATCTCGCGGAACGGCCTCGATGCCGAAACCTTTGTCGCCGGAAATAACATCGTCGGGCTGTGTTTTACCCGCGACGGAGATATGATAGTCGCGACCAACGATTCGGTTTATTCGATACCGGCCGGGATAGAAGGTACGCTGTTGGACTGACGTTTTATCTTTCTGGTCCGCATCAACTTCAACTCGTTCGGAGCTTAAAATCGATAAACCAATATACTGATAAACAATGAGCCGCTTTTTACCGATTCTACTGCTTTTCCTTTTATTCGTTTCCTGTAGCAGGACTTCAAACGCAGGTTTGTCCGATACCGAAGCAGAAACGGCGTCTGTTGCTTCGCCAACGCCAGGCACAGCAAGCTTGCCTGAGGCAAAACCGGATACGGAACTGCAAAAACAGTTCGAGCGGATCGCGGCAGATGCAAAGGGCAAGGTTGGCGTTTACGCTCTGTTGATCGAGACGGGTGCTGCGGCTGGCTTGAATGCCGACCAGCATTTCCCGATGCAAAGCGTTTACAAGCTGCCTATATCGATGGCCGTAATGCAGCAGGTGGAAGCCGGTAAGATAAATCTTGAGGAAAAGGCTGGCGTCGCGAAAAGCGATTTTGTCAGTCCGGGGCAGCATAGCCCGATACGCGACAAATACCCGAACGGAACCGAACTTTCTGTCAAAGAACTAATACAGTACGCGATCTCGGAAAGCGACGGCACGGCGAGCGATGTACTGATGAACCTCGCAGGCGGAGCATCAAAGGTTCAGGTTTATCTGACATCGATCGGCGCGGACAATATCAACGTCCTTAATTCCGAAAAGGAAATGGCACAGGACTGGCAAGTGCAGTACGACAATTGGGCATCGCCTGAGGCCGCTGTTTCGCTGCTCTTGAAAATGCGGGATTGGCGTGAATGGAAGGCCAACGCCGACGATAGCGAGCAGCTATTAACCAAATTCATGGCCGAGTCCTTGCCTGGAGCAAAACGGCTGAAAGGGCTTCTGCCTCCGGGAACGCCTGCCGCCCACAAAACAGGAACGTCGGGAACGCGTGGCGGCATTACGGCGGCGACCAATGATATCGGCGTAATTGCTTTGCCGAATGGAAAGCATATTGCTATCGCTGTTTTTGTATCGGATTCCCGGGCGGATGAAAAGACGCGCGAAGGCGTTATAGCAAAAATCGCCAAAGCGGCTTGGGATAAGTGGAACCGATAGTTCATAATCTACAAAGCTTGTTATAACAAGATCTACAAAGCTTGTTATAACAAGGCAACAAATCGCACGAAATCCCCTTCCTAATAACATTTACAGGCAATGAGCAAGCGGGCATTATTTTTAGCATTACTATCCTTTCTTCTGTTTACCTCCTGTGTTCACCGCATCACAGATGAATACGAAAACCCGGCGGATGTGAGTTCGGGTGCCGTAAAACCGCCGATCCCCGTAGAAAATAAGCCCGACGTTCTGCTTCAACAGCAGATCCAGGAGGTTGTCGCGAATGCGAACGCCCGTGTCGGCGTCGGTGCGGTTTTGCTGGAAACCGGCGATTCGGTCTTTATCGACCCGGACGGACATTTTCCGTCGCAAAGCGTTTACAAGCTGCCGATCGCGATGACCGTTCTGAAACGGGTTGATGCCAATCAGCTTCATATCGATCAGGAAATCGTTGTCGATAAGAGCGATTTTGTTCGCTGGGGATTTCATAGCCCGATAAGAAACTTAAATCCGCAAGGAACGGTTTTGCCGCTGGGCGAACTCATTCGAGCATCGATCTCCGAAAGTGACGGCACGGCGAGTGACGTGCTGCTTGAACTCGCAGGCGGGCCGACGGCGGTGCAATCGTATCTGTCTGAAATCGGTATCAAGGATTTCATTGTCGCAGACAGCGAAAAGGAGATCAGTAAGGATTGGGAAACGCAGTATCGAAACTGGGCCACGCCCCGTGCATCGATCGCGTTGCTGCGCGAGGTCGAGTTTGGCAACTCGCTTTCCGAACCGACACGCAGGCTGCTGCTGGAGTGCCTTACCGATTCAAATACCGGCCGCCGCCGTATCAGGGCAGGACTCCCGTCGGGCACGCCGTTCGCTCATAAAACCGGAACAGGCGGAACAAAAGACGGAGTTACCGGAGCGACGAACGACATCGGCATAATCACAACGCCGGATGGGAAGCATATCGCCATTGCGGTTTACATAGCCGATTCGACCGACGACGGCTGGACCCGCGAGCAGCTGATGTCAGATATCGCAAAGATCGTCTGGTACCGTTGGGTCGGCGGTGAGACCGATCCCTATACGCAGATCCGCGAAAAAAATCGGACGCGGGCCGACCAGAA
>DATJGV010000069.1:0-7695 GCA_035494575.1 Pyrinomonadaceae bacterium
GCGGATGCTGAGGCTAGATCATGCGATCTTAAGATCGTTTACGTAGAGATCGATCCGGTGAACTTGATGTAGGCACGAAAGATAGCGCCCGCCTGGCGAACCGACAGGCGCTGATCCATACGATAGGCAGTTTAGTTGACAGCCGTCGAGCTGATCTCGGCATTTCTCATGTTTATCTGCGAATAGATCTCGGCCATCGAGACCTTACAATTTACGGCGTCGAGAGCGATCATGTCTTCGCGTTCGTTATAGATCTTGTAAAGCCATTGTTTCTGATTTTGGCGGGCGTAGTGTTCAACGCGCATCTCATCGGCCTTGACCATAACGCATTCCTTGACGCTTTCCATTGCAAGATAAGCCTCAAGTTTCTGCATCTTTTCGAGCGGGTTTGCATTGCCCGAAATGATCTCGACAACGACGGTCGGATTTTTCAATATTTCCGAGTTCGAGTCCGCAAAAGCCGGTTCTCCGTTGACTATCGTCAGGTTCGGATAGCACACCAGGTTGCTTCTCAACTGAACGCGCATGCCGTTGACATAAACTTCACACTTGTTGCCTTTTACGCGGCTGCCAATTGCGATCGTCAGGTTTGATGCGATCAGATTGTGCCAACGGTTCGATCCCTGTCCTGCGAGAGTCTTGTTGCCGCCGCCGCTGCTTTTGGAAAAAAATTCCTCAGCTTGTTTGCTTACGGGTTGATTAAATGCTTTTTCGTTCATACTGCCTAAATCTCCTGCTTGTATTTTTGTAATCGGGTCAGGGAGAGTGGATTTCAAAGTTTGGGCGCTTTGCGCGGGGAAACTTGTCTGTTAAAAATAGTGTTGCATATTGCTCGCGCACTTTTCAAGGATATAATTATGAAACTTTCCGAACTGGCCGAAAAAACATTTTCGACCGTCATTCGAGGGCCGCTCGACATGGAGATCGAGTCAGCCGCAGGGCTCGACATTGCAGGTCCGACGCAGATCAGTTTTCTTGCAAATCCGAAATACACGCCGCAGGTCGATGACACAAAAGCCGGTGCGATCTTCTTAAGCGAAGGCGTTGAAATAAACCGAACCGATCTTGCGGTTCTGCGTTCAAAGGATGCCTATCTCGCCTACACGCGTGCACTTAGAATTTTCAATCCCGCACCGCCGATTGATCCCGGCATTCATCCGACCGCCGTGATCGATGCGACCGCGGAGGTTGCCGACGATGTCGAGATCTCAGCGAACGTCGTCGTCGGCAAGAATTGCAGGATCGACGGCGGCGTCAAGATCTATCCCAATGTGACGATTTACGACGGTGTGACGATCGGTGCCAATACGATCATTCATTCCGGCGTTTCTATTCGCGAAAATTGCGAGATCGGCGCCAACTGTATCATTCAAAACAATTCCACTATCGGATCGGACGGTTTCGGATACGCCAAAGATGAAGGAAAGCGCTGGCTGAAGATCCCGCAGATCGGCCGCGTTGTTTTGGAGGACGATGTTGAGATCGGCGCAAATACCGCTATCGACTGCGCCTCAGTCGGCGAGTCGCGCATCAAGCGCGGCGCCAAGATAGACAACCTTGTGCAGATCGGCCATTCGTGCACCGTTGACGAGGACGCGCTGATCTGCGCACAAACCGGCCTTGCGGGCAGCTCTGTTATCGGCAAACGCGTAATTCTTGCCGGCCAGGTCGGCATCGCCGGGCATTTAACGGTCGGCGACGACGTCGTTATAACGGCAAAATCGGCAACTTCGCATGATGTCGAAAACGGCAAGGTCTTATCGGGCATTCCGGCCTTCGACAACCGCGAATGGCTGCGTTCGACCGCGGCGTTTCGGAGATTAGGCGAACTGGCAAGATCGATTCGCGATCTGGAAAAACGTGTTTCCAGACTGGTCGAGAAATAGTTTGACCGATCCAGGCCGCTTGAGGATCAAGGGAGTGCAGAAAAAGAAATCGGAAACGCAAGCAGGTAGTCTTTTTTGATTTTCCCACACTAAATTTCTCGCCCGTTCCGCAAGTTTTGTGTTATATTCCCACGGTAAAGTACATTCAGACTCTTTCACAACCTATATGAAAACCCTTCGACTCCTTGCACTGGTTGTCCTGTTTCTGGCTATAGCTGTCCCCGTTTCGGCAAAAGACGAATGGATACAGGTTCGCTCCAAGAATTTTTTCCTTGTCGGAAACGCGTCGGAAAAGGATATCAGAAAGGTCGCCACGCGGCTTGAACAGTTTCGAGAAACGTTTCGGCTGCTGTTTAGTAAGATGAACCTCACCTCGCCGATCGCCACGAACGTCGTGGTTTTCAAGAGCGACTCGGCATATAAACCGTTCAAGCCAAAACGAGCCGACGGAAAGACCGATAATTTTATCGCCGGATTTTTTCAGCCCGGCGAAGATGTAAATTACATCACGCTCTCAACCGAGGGCGAAGATGCCGATACGTTCGGCACGATTTTTCACGAATACGTCCACTTTATCGTCAACACAAATTTCGGTAAGTCCGAAGTGCCGCCGTGGTTTAATGAGGGCCTTGCGGAATACTACCAAACATTTGCGATCGAGGACGATCAGAAGGTGAAACTCGGGCTGCCGCAGAGCATTCACCTGCAACTTTTGAATCAAAGCAAACTTATACCGCTCGAACAGCTTTTCAAGGTTAGCAATTATCAACTGCTGCAGACGGGCGATCATTCGCGAAGCATCTTTTACGCGGAATCGTGGGCGCTGATCCATTACTTTGTACAGACGGGTAAGGCGGACGGCCTAAGCAAGTTTCTTACCTTCGTCCTGAACGACACTCCGCCCGAAAAGGCATTTCAGGATGCATTTCAAATGACGTACGCGCAGATGGAAAAGGAGCTGCGAAAATATGTCAGCCAAAGCACGTACCACTACCACGAGGTAACGTTCAAGAACAAGCTCGTTTTCGACACCGATATGCGGGTTGCTCCTTTGTCCGAAGCCGACAGCAACGCATACCTCGGCGATCTGCTTTACCATAACAACAGAGCGGACGACGCCGAGCCGTATTTGCTCAGGACGCTGGCCGTCGACGCCAATTCCAGCATGGCAAACACAACTCTCGGAATGGTTAAAATGCGGCAGCACAAGTACGACGAAGCCAAAACCTACCTCGAAAAAGCCGTCACCGGCGATCAGAAAAATTATCGCGCGCTCTACAACTACGCGTACCTTCTGAGTCGTGACGCTCGTGACGAATTCGGCTATGTACGCTCATTCCCCGCCGATAGCGTCGCAAAAATGCGCGAGCTGTTGAAAAAAGCGATCGCCATCAATCCCGCGTTTACCGAGAGCTACGAACTGCTTGCGTTTGTCGATCTTGTAAACAACGATCAACTCGACGACGCCGTTGCGCAGCTGAAAACCGCGATGCGTTATCAACCCGGCAACCAGCGATACGCGATACGGATCGCCGAGATATATTCGCGGCAGGACAAACTTGCCGAAGCAGGAGCCATCGCGACAAAAATTTCTCAGACCACGGACGATCAGGAGATCAAATCGCGTGCCGACAGCTTGCTTAAGGAGCTTGCTCAGCGCAAGGAGATCGATGAACGCAACGCCGCGGCGCAAAAGCAGTACGAAGATGCGATGAAAGCTGCGAACCAGAACGGAAGGCCCGTATTGCGGATGGGCGCGAAACAGCCGTCGCCGGAAGAAATGGAAAAGCTCGCAAAGGAAGAAAATCTTCGTTCGATAAACCGTGCGCTCAGGAAACCGCTCGACGGCGAAAACCGTGTGATCGGCCATATACAATCGATCAACTGCAAAGTCCGCCCGATAGCCTATTCGATAAAAACCGACGACGGCACGTTCACCGTAACCAGCAAAGATTTCCAGAGCCTTACACTGATGGCGTTCGCCGAAAACGCAGACCAGGCGTCGCTCGGCTGCGACGCAAAACTTGCCGATCTCAATGCCGTCCTGACGTACAAGGCAAGCTCCGCTGCTAAAGGAACGAACCGCGGCGAGCTCGTCGCTGTCGAATACGTTCCGCCGGACTTTCGCCTGATGGATGAAAAGGAAATGGCAGAAACGACCAACTACATCGAAGGAAATTTTTCACAGACATCCGAAAATCCGCCGGCCGTTATCACTGTTGGCACAGGAGCTGCTCCCAACGGTCAGGATGTCGAAACGCAGCGCCGTGACGCAATGATGAACTATATAAGAACCTCTATCCGCCAACCCGGCCAAGGTGAGAAACGTGAATTAGGCTTTATCGACAAAGCCGAATGCACCAACAAGGGCGTCATTTATTTTTACCTTCACACTCAAACTCAGACGCTGAAACTCTTTAACGCGTCTCCGCGTTCCATCCAGATGCGCACATTCGCACCGGACATGGAAGACGTCCGCATCGGCTGCCCGATGAAAGCTGTCGAAGCGCCCGTCGTTTTTGTTTACAAAGACACGCCCGACCCAAAAGCAAAAGCAAACGGCGAGATACTCTCGCTCGAATTTGTACCAAAAACTTTTGTTCTGAACTAGCATTTACCATACAGAAGCTCAAAAACGCGATCCAATCGCCGTTCGAGCTTCATTCCGTCTGGGTGACCAAGGCACCATTTGCATTGTACGATCAGCGTTAGCAGGGATCGCTGCGATCCGGCGGAAACCTGTGATATCCTTTTTGCGTATTAGCAAAGTCCTTTATTCCAACTACAAGTAAAAAACTATGTTAGCTTCGATTTTCCTGTCGTTCTTGCTCCTGTTTCAGATGCCCGCTGTCACGCCGTCCCCAACCGCAACGCCGTCGCCGAAACCTTCTCCGTCACCCGAAAAAGAAGAGCCGCCTGTTGTAACAAAACATTCGGTGACCGTAAATGGTAAAAAGCTCAACTACACCGTAACCACGGGCTTTATGCCGCTTAAGGATGCGAAGACCGGCGATACCGAGGCCAAAATATTTTACATGGCCTACACGCTGGACGGCGTCGCGAATCCGGCGTCCCGTCCGCTGATGTTCTCGTTCAACGGTGGGCCCGGTTCGGCATCGGTTTGGCTCCACATGGGCGCCATCGGCCCGAAACGCGTCAGGATGATGGACGACGGCATGATGCCTCCGCCGCCCTACGAGATGGAGGACAACCAGCAGACTTGGCTTGATCAGACCGATCTTGTGTTCATAGATCCGGTTGGAACCGGGTATTCGCGGGCGACAAAGCCTGAGAATGCGAGCAAGTTTTTTGGCGTGCAGGGGGACATCGCATCCGTCGGCGAATTTATCAGATTGTATCTCGGCCGCGCCGAGCGGTGGTCGTCGCCGCTGTTTCTTGTCGGCGAAAGTTACGGAACGACGCGGGCCTCGGGGCTGTCGGATTATCTTTTCGATCACGGCATCGGCCTGAACGGGATCGTCCTGATCTCGACGGTGATGAATTTTCAGACACTCGATTTTGCCGATAACAACGATATGCCGCTCGTGCTTATACTCCCCTCATACGCGACCACCGCGTGGTATCACAAAAAGCTGCCGCCGGACATGTTGGCCAAACCCGTCGCGCAGGTCGCGCAGGAGGCGCGGGCATTTGCTTCGAACGAATATATGCCGGCGATGTTGCGTATCGACAGCCTTTCACCGCAGGAACGCACAGCCCTGGCAGAAAAATTCAGCCGGTTTACCGGTTTGAGCACGGAGTATATCGAGCGGAATAATTTCAGAATAGAACTCGGCAAATTCAGCAAGGAGCTGATGCGCGACCAGCGTCGGACAAGCGGCCGACTGGACAGCCGCTTTCTCGGCATCGACCGTTCGGCATCCGGCGACGACGCCGAGGTTGACCCAAGTATGAACGCGATCAGGCCGCCATATACGGCCGTCTTCAACGACTATGTTCGCCGCGAGCTCGGATATAAATCCGACGTCGAATACTACATTCTGGGCGGCGGCATCACCAGCCCGTGGAACTACGGCGTCCGCAACGGCTACGCCGACACGAGCGCTTCGCTAAAGTCCGCGATGGCCGAAAATCCGTATATGAAGCTTTTTATCGCGTGCGGATATTATGATATGGCGACGCCGTTTTATGCGGCCGAATACACCGTTTCTGCGATGAATCTTGACCCGACCTTGCGCAAGAACGTCAGTTTTAACTACTACGAAGCCGGCCACATGATGTACATCGAGAAGAATTCGTTGAAGAAATTGAAGGACGATGTATCGGCCTTTATGTCCGGAGCGGTGAGGAAATAATTTTACCCCGGGGATTTACGTCTTCACGACGCGCCCTTTTTCGAGTGTGATCCGCTGTTTTCCAAGCCGAACGGCTTCCGCTTCGTTGTGTGTCACATAAACGAACGGAATTCCTGTCTGGGCCTGCGCGGCCTCGATCTCGTCCAGCAATTTGCTGCGGGTCTCGACATCGACGGCAGATAACGGTTCGTCCAACAGCAACACGGCCGGGTCCGATGCCAACGCCCTCGCGACCGCAACGCGTTGCTGTTCGCCGCCGGACATTTCGCGCGGGATCCGCGTCCTTATGTGCTCGATGTGAAAAAGCGCCAGCATTTCCATCGCTTTTTCGGCCCTGGCTGTCTTGCTCTTTGCCTTTATTCCGTATGCAATATTTTGCTCGGCGGTTAGATGCGGAAACAAAGCATAGTCCTGAAATACGAAGCCGACCTGACGTTTCTGAATTGAGAGATCAACGTTTTGCCCGGAGTCAAAGTACGTTTCATCGCCGACTTTTATAATGCCTTCGTCCGGCGTGAGAATGCCTGCGACCAGACGCAGCGTCGTAGTTTTTCCCGCGCCCGACGCACCAGCCAGAACCGTTATCCCACCGTCAACAGCGAAGGAAATATCGAGCAAAAAGCCCTTCGGCAGATCACCGCCCAAACGCTTTTTTACATTCACATCCAGCATCATTTATCCGTAGATCTGCGAGCGGCTGATCCTGTTCGTGAGATAAACCGCGATCAGCGAGATCGCGGTCAGCACAAGCGCGAGGACCTGCGCCCGGCGGTCGTCGCCCGATGCAACCGCTTCGTAGATCGCAAGCGGCATCGTCTGCGTCTTGCCGGGGATGTTGCCCGCGATCATCAGCGTCGCTCCAAATTCGCCAAGCGCCCGTGCAAAGCTCAAAATTAATCCGGCCAACACGCCGCGTTTTGCAAGCGGCAGCGTTATGCGCAAAAACGTTTCGAGCTTGCTTTTGCCGAGAGTGTAGGACGCGATCTCGTAATCGGGATTAACGCTCTCAATGCTGGCGCGCGACGCTTTTATCATCAGCGGCAGAGCCATAACGACCGCCGCGATGACCGCACCCTGCCACGTAAAAACGACCGACCAGCCGGTCAGATCGTAAAGAAAGCTGCCCAATAACCCGCGTCTTCCCAAAAGAAAGATCAGGTAGTACCCGGTCACGGTCGGCGGCAAGACCAACGGCATCGTAAGCAAGGCGTCGAGAAATTCCTTGCCGCGAAAATCAAATTTTGCCAGCAGATAGGCAAACAACAGTCCAAGCACACAGATGATCACCGTGGCGAAACTGACAACAAGTAAAGATAATTTTAGTGCTTCCCAGATCATTTTCCAGCGGCAGCCGTGAATCCGTATTTTTGCAGGATCGCCTGTCCTTCGGCACTCATCACAACCTCGATAAACTGTTGCGCAGCTTGTTTTTGCCTGCTGTTTTTTACAACCGCAACAGGATACAGTATCGGCGTGTGGCTGTCTCCGGATGC
>DATJGV010000070.1:0-6532 GCA_035494575.1 Pyrinomonadaceae bacterium
AGCTAAGGAGCGCGGACAATCTTGTCCGCATCGCCACCAGGTGGCGAAAAATATCGTTCGGGCCCGGCCCTCATGCGGACAAGAGTGTCCGCGCTCCATTTCATGGAAAAACCTTTTCGCCGAAGAGATCTATTAGGCATCCGCAATCTGTCCGCTGCGGAGATCAAAGGCATTCTCGATACAGCCGAGAATTTTCGCGAGATCAACGCACGCGAGATCAAAAAGGTCCCGACCCTTCGCGGCAAGACGGTTATCAATCTTTTTTTCGAATCTTCGACCCGCACGCGAACTTCGTTCGAACTCGCCGCCAAACGTCTTTCGGCTGATGCGGTAAACATCAGCGTTTCAGCGTCCAGCGTAACGAAGGGTGAAACGCTTTTAGATACGGCGTTGAACCTTGACGCGATGGCGCCGGATTGCATTGTCGTCCGTCATTCGAGTGCGGGCGTTCCGCATCAGCTTGCGAAGGTCAGCAAAGCTGCGATCGTAAATGCTGGCGACGGAGCAAACGAGCACCCGACACAGGCGTTGCTTGACGCGATGACCATTCGCGAGCACAAGAAAAAAATAAGCGGGTTAAAAGTCGCGATTGTCGGCGACATCCTGCACAGCCGTGTTGCTCGCTCAAATATTCATCTGCTTACAAAACTCGGTGCCAGCGTCCGCGTCGCCGGTCCGGGCACGCTGGTTCCCGAAGACTTTCAGCATCTTGTCGAAAAAAATCTGGTCGTCTCGCCGAATATCGAAGAAGCTATCGAGGGCGCCGATGTCGTGATGATCCTCCGCATCCAGCGCGAGCGGCAGGATTCGGCCTATTTCCCGACTCTTCGCGAATATGCGATCCATTACGGCCTCACAAACGAACGCCTCAATCTCGCAAAAAAAGACGCCATCGTCCTGCACCCCGGCCCAATGAACCGCGGCATCGAGATCTCATCCGAAGTCGCCGACAGCTCGCGTTCGCTCATCCTCGACCAGGTAAAATACGGTGTCGCCGTGCGAATGGCGGTGCTGTACCTGGCTACAGGAGGAAATATGGCAAGTGGCTAAAGCTTTCGAAATCGTGAGCGACGTCAGGGCACATTCGCTGAATAAAACGGGCCCGAAAGCCCGTCTTATTCTGTTTCGATTTCAGATCAACTTAGAAAGTAAATCTTGCACCGAATTGAAACGCTCTTGGACCGCCGGTACCAAAAACGCTGGTTGCACGCTGCGTCGGACGCAGAGTCGTTATCTGGTCGGCCGGAGTTCCCTCCGCCGGCAGTACAAAATCGCCTACGTTGACCAGATTCGCGATGTTGAACACGTTAAATACCTCACCGATCAGGTTTAGTTTATAACGTTCGCCGAACGCGATAGTCTTCGTAACACGCAGGTCCTGTGACACGACCGGATCGCCTCCAAGCTGCGTATCCGACGGAAGCTCCGCAAGACGGAAAACTTCAGATCCCTGAAGGTCGCATCGCGTCGTCGGGTCGTCGGCACAAGGAGCCGTCCCCGGCAGCGAATTGATGTTCTGATTAAATTGACGGATCAAAGCGTTCAGATCGCCAACCGAATGTACCGACCTTCCGATCGAACCCGGACCGGTTCCCGGCAGATACGACGCAAATGTTCCCGTTCCGCTCAGATCGAGGTTGTTCGGCAAAAATACGCTTTGCGGCGTGCTGCTGAACGCTGTCGAGATCAGCGAAAGGTTCCAGTTGCCCAGAACGTTTTTCTTCAAAAACGATTTGTCGTTCTTATAAAACGGCAATTCGTAGATCGCACTGACGACCAAACGGTGACGACGGTCGAGACCCGCCGGACCGAAATCGGCACGCAGGTTGTTCAAGTCTGTGGCGTTTACTCCCAACCCAAGCGCGTCATTGTTGAACGCCTTAAAGCTCGACAGAGCATAACTCGCCGTAAACTGAAAACCGTTGCTGAACCGGCGGTCAAGACGCGCCAAAATTCCCGAGTAGGTCGAAAACCCGGATGAATCTGCGACCGGCACCGGTCCGGAAAAGTTTTCCAGTCGCGGGCCCGTTACGTCCGATGCATGATTGGCGTCGAAAAGTACGATCTCGTGAAGTCCCTTTCTGTAGTTGTAATCAACCTGCAAAATGAGATTCCACGGCAGTTCGCGCTGAACGCCAATTGAGTATTGCAGCGAATACGGTACCTGAAAATCGGATGTGAAGATCGGCCCGGAAACCGAACCCGTACACTCTATCGCTGTGGGCAGATCGCAATCGGTAAGACGCGATTCAAGGTCGGCACGCAGCGGAGCGGCGATCGCCAACGCTTGGGCGAGCGTGATATCGCCGCGGTTAAACAGCGCGTCGCCACCAAACGGAGCAAGGATCGGGCTGGTGATCCCATCCCGTCCCAAAAACTGTTCGGCACCCACCGGACCAAGATCCGCACGTTCGAACAACCTTAGGTTGTCGATGGTGTTGTCGTAATAGACACCAAAACCACCGCGAATGATCGTTTTGCTGTCACCCGCCGGATCCCACGCAAACCCTACTCGCGGAGCCCAATTGTTCGTATCGCGTTTCGCCGGAGCAGTACCGCCGGTGAAAAGCGGAGCTATCACCGCAGGCCGCGCCAGATCGTGGTTCCACAGGTTTGTGTCGTAGCGATACGCAATACCGAAATTGATGTTCAATCTCGGGTGAATTCGCCACGAATCGCCCGCATAAACCTGTATGCGGTTGTTGATCGTGTCCTTACCATTGTTGTTAAAAGGCAGCGTCGGGTCGCCGACACCCAAAAAGAAATCCCGAACCGGTGCATTCAGAAAATCGGCTTCCGTGTTGAACGGCAAGCGATTTCCTTGTGCATCGGTCGAGAACAAGCGAATAAGGATCGGATTCGCGAATACAAACTCTCCGCCGATGTCCGTTCGCTCGTAATTCCCTCCAAAATTCAGCACATGATTGCCTTTGACAAACGTCAGGTCGTCGCGCAGCTGAAGCCGTTTTTGCTGTGTTACCTGCGGCGCGTTCGCGCTTGTTCCCGACACCCAATCCTGTTCCGGCAAGAGCCGGATCTCCGGTCTGCCCTGCGTAACAGGGTCGATGCCGTTTCTAAAGTCGTTGTAATTAAAAACGAAATTATTGCTGATGTTCGTGCCAAACGTCCGGTTCAGGCCGGCGACAAAGCTGTGAGAGCGATTCGTAACCAACTGGTCGTTTGATGTGAAAATTCCGCTTGCGCTGTCACGGGGAACAATTCCCGATCCGGAAGGAAACGGCCCGGTCGACGAGTTGTCGTTGAACGAATATCGGAAAAACGCAGACGTCTTGCTGTCGATCGTCCAGTCGATCTTCCCGGTGAAAAGTTTCTCGTCGAACGGATTTTTACCAAACCCTGCGAAGCTCGGTGCCGCCAGCGGATTAAAGAGCGCGGAGCCATTCTGGTTGTTCTGTTCATAGCTGCCAAAAAAGAACAATTTGTCTTTGACGATCGGTCCGCTGAACGTGCCGCCGAACTGCTCGCGGTCAAACGGTATCTTGTCCGTCTGAACGGCAGCCGGTATCTGGTGTGCTCCGTCCAGACGGCTTAATGCCGGAAATGCTGCAAACGAATCGTCACGGTAAAAGATGAACGCGTTTCCTCGGAAATGGTTCGATCCGGAACGTGAAACTACGTTTACCGAACCGCTGCCCGACGCGCCCGTGGAAAGGCTGTAATTCGAAAGGCCGATCTGAAATTCCTGCACGATCTCCTGCGAGAAATTCTGAACGGTCGTCCCTACAACGTTGTCTACGACCGACCCGCCGTCGACCGTGATCTGCGTCGAGCGTCCGGCCTGACCGCCGATCGAAACGCCGGTGAAATTTGCCTTCGTCGGATCGAACGAAGCTCCGTCAACCTTCTCGGTTCCGGGCTGCAACTGCGCAAGGTCCAAAAAATTTCTTCCGTTGAGCGGAAGGCTTTCGATCTGCTGGGTATTGATCACACCCGAAACCGTGTTGTCGCTGCGCTCGATCTGCGCTTCGGTCGTCGGATTTACCGTCACGACCTCACCTACGTCACCCACTTGCAGCGACAGGTCCGCCGAAGCGATCTGACCAACCTGGACCTGAATATTTCCAAGCACCGATTGCTTGAAATTCGTAGCTGACGCCTTGACCTCGTAAACGCCCGGCTGAAGCTGCAGCACCCTGTACTGCCCGTCATTATTGGTCATTCCCGTTCTCGAAGCGTTCGTAGCTAAATTTCTCACAGTGACGGTCGCGTTTTGAACCACCGCCCCCTGCGCGTCCGTGACCGTGCCGGCGATCGACCCGAACGGGTCCTGCGCCAATGCCGTTATCACGGAGAAACATAAAATTGCAAAAATAAAAACTACTACCTTTTTCATTTTCAACTCCTTGATTAATTTTGAAAGGGATTGAAAAGTGCTATGATAAAGACACTTGTGCGCTGAATAGCTGCATGAGCTATGAGCCTTACGGGGTCTCATAAATTACTTAGGGCCATCGTTGGCGGCGGATTATTTCGAGATAGAACGCCGACTTCTGATGGCCTTAAGTCCACATAGCAAACTTTTTCATATGTATATACCCTTTACCCAAAAAAAATATTCCACGTACAACTCAATGTGGAACCTAAAAAAGCGCTATTGCTTTTCGCTTAATTAACTTGCAAACAAAAAGCCAAAGCGCGGCTAACAGTCGTAAATCCTTTTGCCATAAGGGTTAAATCGGTCCGGTGAAATGTGCGAGATCGTTACCGAGCTTGGGATGTGATTTGAAAATTTGGATAAAAAATTCAATAAATTGATTTTTTTACGATCGGCTTTGCAATAGTGACGCATTATGGTTAAGTAAATCATTTGGATAACCTCAATCGCGTTTTGGTTGTCGCGCACACAAAATTTTTCTTTTCCATTTTATTACGCGTATTTGTCGCACGATCTGTATCACCACTTGAATGAAATTATTTATCGCCAACGGTCATCTTATAGATCCGGCCGAAGATCAAAATAGCGGCAAGGGATTGCTCATCGAAAACGGCAGGGTTGCAGCGTGGCTCGGACCGGGCGAAAAAGCGCCCGACGACGCTGAGATCTTCGATGCATCCGGGCTGATCGTCGCGCCGGGTTTCATCGATATGCACGTCCATCTGCGCGAACCCGGACAGGAGCACAAAGAAACTATTGCGACCGGCTGCGCAGCTGCCTTAGCCGGCGGCTGGACGAGCGTTTGCCCGATGCCGAACACGCAGCCGATCAACGACAATGCCGCGATCACGCGGTACATGATCGAGCAGGCGGAACGCGCAAATCTAGCGAACGTCTTCCCTATCGGAGCGATCACAAAATCATCCGACGGCACCGAGCTTGCCGAAATGGGCGAAATGAAGGCCGCCGGCGCCGTTGCGGTTTCGGACGATGGCCGTCCGGTACCGAACGCCGGGATCATGCGCCGCGCAATGCAGTACGCACGCGATTTTGATCTGCCGGTCGTCGATCATTGCGAGGACAAATCGCTCTCACACGGCGGCGTTATGCACGAGGGAAAAGTTTCCCTTCTGCTCGGTCTTAGAGGAATGCCCTCGCTTGCCGAAGAGATCGACACGGTTCGCGACATCATTCTTGCAAAAGAGACCGGCGCGCAGATACATATCGCCCACATCTCGACAAAAGGCTCGATCGAAGCCGTCCGCCGCGCAAAAAACGAAGGCATAAATGTTACGTGCGAGGTCGCGCCGCATCATTTCACGTTGACAGATAGAGCGGTTGCAGGCCTTGAAATGCAAAAGCCCGGCCGTGACGAAGGACATACTGCGGATGCTGAAAGTTACGCCATTGCTTACGCGCAGGCTTCTGCATACGATACGAACACAAAAATGTCGCCGCCGCTGCGTTCGGAAGAACACCTGGAAGCGATCCTCGAAGCAATAAAAGACGGCACGATCGACGCGATCGCAACCGACCACGCACCGCATCACGCGGACGAAAAAGCGCTCGAATACGACCGCGCACCTTTCGGCATAACCGGTCTCGAAACGGCGGTCGGCCTGGCGTTTAACGAGCTTGTCCACAAAGGCGTCATCGATCTCGTTCGGCTTGTCCAACTCTGCTCGACAAACCCTGCAAAGATCTTTCGCCTTGATGGCCGCGGCACTCTAAAACCCGGTTCCGTAGCAGACGTGACCGTCCTTGACCCGAATCTGGTTTGGACTTACAGTAACACCGACTCCCGTTCAAAATCCCGCAATTCGCCGTTTGACGGATGGAACTTTACCGGCTGCGCTGTTGCGGCATTTGTCGGCGGAAAGCTGGCATATCAACGACAAAGATAACCGATCTATCCCACACGGAGAACCACATGCTGAGACCAGTCATAACTATCACCTTTCTGTTATTGGCGAGCAGTGTCGGGGCGGCGCAGATCAGAAGCGTGTACACGCGTCTGGACCATGATCACTGCAAGAACACGAAACCTGTGTCCGACAGTCTTGGGGTTTATCGTTATAACAAAATGTGCGCCGGCATTGGCGGCTACCGGCTTGCCCTGGACGAAGACAAAGATCG
>DATJGV010000071.1:0-15172 GCA_035494575.1 Pyrinomonadaceae bacterium
GCCGTCAGCAAAAGTCCCACACTAAGAAATCTAAAAATCGTCTTCATTAAATTACTCTCCTCTACCTTTCGAAAATCCTCAATAAAATCTTAATTGCAAAGCCGGAAGCAAACACTTGGGCTTTGCGACAATTCTGATGAAATCATCAAAAAATTAGTTGCTTAAATTTATTACGAAAAACCAGCGGTCCGGCAACCCGGCGGCCGGCTGACGAAATAATCGGGAAAGCTAAATAATCCCGTAGATTTCGCGTTTCTGTCAAGCGAAAACCAATAATGTTTAACAAAAAATGAAAACACCGCTTACAAACGGCGGTGTTTTCGGGTTATAGGTGAAAAATCTGTTCAGTCTACTTATTCTTGACGACACGCGGACGGGTCTTTTCGGCAGGCTGCTCGCGTGTAAAATTGCCGTCGGCGTCCTTTCTATAGGTAATAACCACTGGAGGGAAAACAGCTTTGCTGTTGCCAGTGCGCTTGATAAGAGTTTTGTTGACCGGTTTCGGCAGCGGCCTCTCATCTTCGGGCTGGGCAGTGGCGATCTGCTGCTGGCTCTGTCCGACAATGATCGGTGCTTCGGGACTTGCGTTAGCATTGGCGTCCGTATCGGCAGCATCGTCGTCATCGTCCTCGTCGGCCATCTTTGCAGCCGTTCGGGCATCAACTGCGGATTTAACCCTCGCAACATCGCTATTCGGATTATGGCCAAGCCGCGGAGCAAGCACGTTGTAGATCTTCCCCGCAACGGCGGCGGCGTATTTGCCGCGTTCGCCTTGCCCGCGCGTGATAACAACGACGGAGTACTTTGGATTTTCAACCGGTGCGACCGATGCAAAAAGTCCGACCCACGAGCCTTTGGCAATGCACGAACCGGTCTTTCCGGCAATCCCGAGCGAATGGTCAACACCGCGTCTTGCCGTGCCGTATTCGGCCGCTCCGATCATTCCGGGCAGCATTCCCTGCAGATCGTGTTCGGGCAAGTTGACCTGCGCGCGATAACGGCTGCGAAAATTTGTCGTTTCAAATTTAGCCTGTGGTATCTGCGGAACGACGCGCTTGCCGCCGTTCGAGATCGCCGATACGAGCACCGCCAGCTGCAGCGGCGTCACCTCGAAATCGTCGCCGTGCGAATAGATACGGGCATTGTTATTGCCATACGGCAGCCTGCCTGCGTATTCGCCGGGTGCGTTGATCCCGGTCGGCTCGCCCAAGCCCAATTGCTTGGCATAGGCGATCATTTTGCCGTTGCCAAGGTCCGAACCCACACGCTGAAAATAACCGTTGTTAGAGAACGCCAGAGCGTCCTGAAGCTGCATCCGGTAATTCGAGCCGTTGATGTTTCCTTCGCCGTCAATGACGTTTTCGCTCAAGCCGGCGACGCCTGTTACCAGTTTGATGGTTGAGCATGGCTTGAATCCGCTGCGGATGCCCCAATCCTGATTGACCACCGTCAATACCTTTCCGGTTTGAGCTTCCATCACGACCACAGTTCCGGCGTGCGAGCCTAATGCGTTGACCGCTGCACGTCGAACCTGCAGATCCTCGCCGTCGGTTTCATCCTTTGCAATATTTTCGAGCGTTTCGGTATGAAGGCCGCGTTCGAATGCCAGTTTGCGTTCGCGGGCTATGCGTGCGGCCTCTTCGCGGCGGCGTTTTTCGGCAAGAATCGCCTGGCGGCGTTCCTCTTCGGCCTTACGTGCCGCGGCCCTGGCGGCCGCTCTGTCACGTTTCGATTCCTTTTTACTGCTCTTCTTATCTGAGTCTTTGTCCCGCGACCGCTCCTTTGCGGTCAGCTTTTCCTTTTTAGAATCCTTCCTCGAATCCTTTTTCGCCGTTGCTTTTTCTTTACGGCTGTCTTTTTTGGCATCTTTTGCCGAGGTTTCCTTCTTCTTAGCGACGGGCTTTTTGGTTCTTGCCGAAGATTTGCGGGACTGGGCCTGAGCACCTGAGATCAGCAGGAAAATCGCCAGAAATAGGGCAAAATAGGCCTGGAAGGGGCTAAAACGGGGACACATTAACTTCATGTTTTACCTCAGATAAATATTGGTTTTAGGTGACTTTCGAGGAAAGGCGAAAACTCCCAATTGCGAAAAAGTGCCGCGGAATGGGAATTTGCGCAAATGCTGAAATTGACTATAACATTCAATACAGCGGTGTGCAAGAACAATTTAAGCGATTGCATAAATAAGTTTAATTTATGACGTTTTTTAACACTTTTAGGGGCAGGCTTCTCCTGATACTGGTGTTTATGCTGATCGCTACGCTTGGCCTGCAATACTATCTCAACCTCAGAACCCAACGCGACAACGAAGTCCTAAGAAACGCGCAAGCGCAGGCGCTTGTCTCCGGGATCACGCTCGGCTCGAACGGCATTACGTCGACCGAATATATGCAGGATCTCGTAAATCAGGGTGACCAAACCTTTTTTGACGAAAATGCACGCGAGCGCGTAAAAGACGTCATAATCATCGACGAAAATTGGCAGATCACCGACAGCCTCAATCCAGATTACCTGCCGACGACGGACGACGACGGCAATGTTACATACAAACAGCTATCGGAGCTAACCGACCTGCCGCCGCTGATGGAAGCTGCCCGTTTAGGCGAAGACGTGTCGCATTTTCCGAACGCGAACGAGGCCGCGAGCAATGACCGCGATGACGAGGCCTATGCGATACCCGTCGAGACGAGCAAAGGGCGGCGATACGTGATGGTGCTGCTGAAAAACGATAAGAGCGCGGCTGCGTGGCGTGCCGCCAAACCCTTGTTTTTTACGCTCGGGATCCTGCTGCTGTCAACATTGGTCACTTTTCTTCTGGTTTGGAGATTTACGCGGCCGATCGCCAACCTTTCGGACGCGGCGCGGCGCGTGGCCGACGGCGACCTGTGTGTGCGCGTGCCCGGCGAGGACAGAACCGACGAGATGGGACAGCTCGCAGCACGTTTCAACGAGATGACGGGCGAACTCGAGAAAAAGGCCGATCTCGAAGCTCAGCTTCAGCAGGCGGAAAAATCGGCCGTCATCGGGCGCCTCGGCTCGGCCATCGCTCACGAGATACGCAATCCGCTGAATTACATAAACCTTACCCTTGATCATTTACGGTCGAAGTTTGCGCCCGATGAGAACGGCAAGCGCGAAACCTTCGACAAATTAACGTCGCAGTTAAAGGCCGAGGTCGCCCGGATAAACCAGCAGATCAGCGATTTTTTGAACTATTCGCGGCCGGCAAAGGCAAATCTGCAGCCGACGGATATTAGAAAGGTTGTCGAGGATTCGCTCCGGATCGTTGAAGCGCAAGCCGCCGAACAGGATATAAAGATCGGCCTCGTCGAGCACGAGAACGTTCCGCAGATCATGGGCGACGCGGAGTTTTTAAGGTCCGTGTTCAACAATCTGTTCATCAACGGGATGCAGGCAATGTTGGTGACCGGCGGGCATCTGAATGTAAAAATTTCGCCGGACGACGACGGCAAATATGTAAAGGTCGAGGTTGCGGACACTGGCGGCGGCATTCCCGAAGAAAATCTTGAAAAGATCTTTGAGCCGTATTTCTCAACAAAGGAAACCGGTACCGGTCTTGGCCTTGCAATCGTCCAAAAGATCGTTGACATACATCACGGCACCATCGGCGTGACATCAAATTTAGGCGAAGGCACGAAATTTACTGTAAGATTACCGGACGTAGGGACAGACAGCCGTTAATTACACGAATAATTCCGAATCGCGGAAACCCGGTTCGATTCGTGAGATTTGTGTAATTCATGGCAAAATTCAGTTTATGGCAAGAAAATCGATCCTGGTTGTTGACGACGAAAAAAGTCAACGGGAAATTTTGGAAATGATTCTGTCGGGCGAAGGCTACGACGTAACGACGGCGAGTTCCGGCGAGGCGGCGATGAAATTTGTCGAATCGCGGCGTTTCGATCTCGTCCTGACCGATCTGAAAATGACCGGTATGAGCGGGCTTGACCTGCTGAAAGAACTGACGAATTACGATAAATCGATAATCGTCATTTTGCTTACGGCGCACGGTTCGGTCGATTCGGCGGTCGATGCGTTGCGGCTCGGGGCGTTCGACTATCTGCAAAAGCCCTATGACAGTGAAAAGCTGCTCGAAACGGTCTCACGGGCATTGAATAAGCTGACAACGCTCGACACCGAGATCGTGTCCGTCTCGCCCGAAATGGATGGCGTCAAAAAGCTAATACTAAAGATCGCAAAATCGAGTTCCACTGTGCTGATCCGCGGCGAGAGTGGCACCGGTAAGGAATTGATCGCGCGTTCGATCCATAAAAACTCGCTCCGCTCGAATGAGATATTTCAGGCCGTAAATTGTGCCGCAATCAACGAAAACCTGCTCGAATCGGAGCTTTTTGGCCACGAAAAAGGTTCGTTTACAGGCGCCATCGCAGAGAAGAAAGGTTTGTTCGAGGTCGCGCACGGCGGGACCCTGTTTCTGGACGAGATCGGCGAACTCGACATCTCGTTACAGGCAAAACTGCTGCGTGCTCTACAGGAAAAGCAGATACGCCGCGTCGGCGGCATTAAGGACATCGACGTTGATGTCCGGGTCGTGGCCGCGACGAACCGCGACCTTCTCAAAATGGCTGAGGAAAAGCGTTTTCGCGAAGACCTTTACTATCGCCTCAATGTTCTGTCGCTCGATGTGCCGCCGCTTCGCGAACGCCGGTCTGACATTCCCGTGTTGATCGATTATTTTCTCAAAAAGCACACTCGCGGCACGGACAGAAAGGTAGTAATAAACGCCGACGCGCGGCGGATCCTTGACGATTATTCCTATCCCGGTAACGTTCGCCAGCTCGAATCGGCTCTCGAGCGTGCGGTGCTTTTGTGCGAAAACGATACCATTACGGTCGCCGATCTGCCGCCTGAAATGACTCAATCTTCGATGCCGGCGGCCGCGGGTGAATTATTTAAACTCCCGCCCGAAGGCGTTAATTTTGAGGACGTGGAACGCAGCCTGATATTGCAGGCGATGGACCGCACCGACAACAACATCACAAAATCGGCAAAACTGCTCGGCTTGACGTTCAGAACGCTGCAGTATCGCCTCGAAAAATTTGGCATAAAGAAGGACGAGGACGGAACAGGGGACACGGACGAATCGTAATTTAAGCGGAGGGTGAACCTATGGAATGGTTTTCTACTTTGAGTCTGGCACTGGGAACGGCGTGGACGTCCGGCATTAATCTTTACGCGACGGTCGCCGTTCTCGGACTTTTGCAGCGTTTCGGTTCGGTCCACCTGCCTGGCGGGCTGGACGTGCTCGATAACTGGTGGATCATCGGCATCGCGAGCGGACTTTATGTCGTGGAGTTTTTCGCCGACAAAATTCCTTATGTGGACAGCGTTTGGGATGTTGTTCATACGTTCATCCGCGTTCCCGCCGGCGCGGCCGTTGCCTATGCGGCAACAAACCAAATGGACCCGACCGTTTCGGCCGTCGTTACGCTGATCGGCGGCGGGCTTGCCCTTTCATCGCACGGGACAAAGGCAGCTCTTCGCATAGGCGCAAATCTGTCGCCCGAACCGGTCTCGAACTGGGTACTCTCGATCGTCGAAGACGTGATCGCTTTTATCGGCTCGCTCCTTGCCGTGTTCGCGCCGGTGATCATCGCCATCGTGCTGGTGCTTTTTGTGATATTTTTCCTTTGGTTTTTCCCGAAGGTGTTCCGCGGTCTCAGACGGCTGTTCGGAGCGATCGGCGCAATGTTCCGGGGCGAAAGTTTTAAAGAAGTCGCACGCAGGGCTGGCTAAATACTCTCTGCATTCTTCTCTGCGCCCTTTGCGTTCTCCGCGTTATAATTTTTCTTAACGCAAAGCGCGCAAAGATCGCAGAGAATATTTTATGGAACGACTTTTACAAATCTTCGCGGTTGCAATTCTGATAGGCGCCGCGTTTTTCTTTTGGCGGGGCGACAGCGACTGGTCTTTCGCGTGCGTTGTACTTGGCATCTGCGCGTTCTTTCTGAGTATGCGCTTTAAGATAAAGGGCCGAATGCGGCAGCGTGAGGCCGAAAAGATTCCGTCCGAACTTATCGAACCACTTCCCGACCGGGAAATTGAGGAAATCAAGGACTCGCAAATTTCAAAATGAAGATCGTCCTCGCAACATTCGGGTCCTTGGGCGACATGCATCCTATGATCGCTATCGGGATCGAGCTGGAAAAACGCGGCCACGGTGTAACCTTTGCGTCTATGGCGTTCTACCGTGAAAAGATAGAGAGCATCGGTCTCCGTTTTGCCCCGATGGCTCCGCACATTGATCCGTCTGCTGTCGATACCGATGAGTTTCGTGAAATGGTGGACGCCAAAACCGGGCCCGAAAAAATTATCGGCGATCTGATAATGCCTGTTCTTCCGCAGATGTACGACGATCTGCTCGCTGCTGCTGAAAATGCAGATGTTTTGATAACGGGCGAACTGATCTATGCCGCAAGATCGGTCGTAGAAAAGACCGGCATCAAATGGGTATCGACGACGCTTGCACCGATCTCGCTTTTCTCGGCACATGATCCGGGCGTACCGCCGCAGGCTCCGTGGTTCGAAAAACTTAGATTTCTTGGCCCTCTGTTTCACCGCGCCGCTTTTGATCTTGTGAGATGGAATCTCAGCGGCTGGTTTGAGCCCTACAAGAAATTTCGCGCTGACCTCGGACTCGACCCGAACGATCACCCATTATTCGAAGGGAAATTTTCGGATGATCTTCACCTTGTTCTTTTTTCTCGAGCGCTGGGCAAGCCGCAGCCTGACTGGCCAAAGAACGCGCTGCAAACCGGTTTTTGTTTTTACGACGGGCAAGCCGACACAATGCCGCAGGGTTTGGACGATTTTCTCGATACCGGTGAGGCGCCGATCGTTTTCACTTTAGGCTCCGCAGCGGTGATGGATGCACGTGATTTTTTCGAAGAAAGTGCAAAAGCGGCGGACGCGCTGAACAGGCGCGCGGTCCTGCTATACGGCACAGGGCAGGAACCCCCAAAGATCCAGGATGACAAGATAGCCTTGTTTGAATATGCTCCTTACTCGCGCGTTTTCCCGCGAGCGGCCTGTGTGGTACATCAGGGCGGCGTCGGAACGACGGGACAAGTCCTCCGAGCCGGCGTTCCGCAACTCGTAATGCCATACGGCCACGATCAGCACGACAACGCCGCGCGCTGCCGCCGCATCGGCGTTGCGGAAATAATTGACCGCGACAGCTATAATGCAAAAAGCGCCGCGCACGCTCTACTTGAATTGCTTTCCGATCCGTCTTACAAAACAAATGCCGAAACCGCCAAACGAATCGTCAATTCCGAAGTCGGCACAAGGGCTGCCTGTGATGCAATAGAGGCAGTAGGCAGCGGCACCTGGCAGTCGCAGAAATGTTTTTAGCTGCTTGCTGCTACTGCGTACGATTCCCTTTCGCGACTGTTTGCTTCCCGCTGTTTTCATTTTGATATAATCCGAATAATATAGATTTAATCGAAATTCAGTGAACACCCTTGAACATCTCATCGAAAACAACCGTCGCTGGTCCGAACGGATCACGCGGCAGGAACCCGATTTTTTCTCCAGGCTTGCCGAACAGCAATCGCCGGAATATCTCTGGGTCGGCTGTTCGGACAGCCGCGTTGCCGCCAACACGATCGTCGGCTTGATGCCGGGCGAAGTTTTCGTACACCGCAACATAGCGAACCTCGTCGTGCACACTGATATGAATTGTCTTTCCGTAATGCAGTTTGCGGTCGAGGTGCTGAGGGTGAAACATATCATTGTTACCGGTCATTACGGCTGCGGCGGCGTCGCGGCGGCATTGGACCGCAAGCGTCACGGCTTGATCGACAATTGGCTGCGGCACATACAGGACACCGCAAATCTTTACGCCGATGTCCTTTCACAAATATCCGACGCTGAGACGCGCATCGACAAACTTTGCGAGCTTAACGTCATCGAACAGGTGATAAATGCGAGCGAAACGACCGTGGTCCAGGACGCGTGGGATCGCGGCCAGGAACTGACCATTCACGGCTGGATCTATGGATTGAAAGACGGCCTGGTGCGCGATCTCGATATCACGCTGGGAAATAAAACTGATATGAAAACTCTCCGCAGCCGCTTCTTATCGAGCGGTATGCCGGCATCGACAGGACTCTAATGACTACTCGGCGACTGCTCCTTCTTTTAGCTCTTTTTGCTTTTGCTGCATCTGTTGTTTTGGCCCAGTTGGCACGCAAGCCTTCGGGCATGAAAATGCCGGCCGAGATGATCGGCAAGACGCCTGACACGTCAAAAAATTCTCTGCCTGCCGTAACTTCGCAAGAGGATTTTGACTCGATCGCCAGAACCTATCATCAAGGCACGCCCTATGCCCTGCCGCATATTATGTTCGTCATCGACCGGCGGGAGGGCGGGAAGATCTACTACATCAATTCGCAAAAGTACCGCTTTCACAAAGACTTTCTGCTGTCGATGTATCTGATACCGCGCGGAGCCGACGTTTTTACGCCAGTTTATATGGACGAAAACCGCCGCTTCATCGTCGGAACCATTGCGTGGCAAAAGCCTGTCGAAAAATTTACATGGGAGTTGTGGGAAGGTGACCTTGCGACCTCGGCGCAGATAAAATATGCGAACGAAATAATCGCAAAGAGCTTTTTTGCACCTGTTGCCTTTAAACCCAATTCGATCCGTCAGGAAGACGCCTCGGCAAACATTGGCATCGAGCGTGTTACGCAAAGCGACATTAATAAAAATCAGGAATATCTTGCGCTTAACACGGGTGAGGCCGTCGGCCGCATTCACATCATTGACAAGCTCGACGATACCGTCGAAATAGGCGACAACGAGATCATCGTGCTAAAGGAACTGCCGCTTTCGCTGCCGCCGGTAAAAGGCATTATCGTCGCAAAACCGTCAAGCCCTCTTTCGCACATAAACATTCTCGCAAAAGGCTGGAACGTACCGAACGTTTATATCAAGGATGCCGATAAGCTGTTCAAGGAATACAACACTTATGTTTACAAGCTCACGGCGACAAATACGGACTATAAGCTCGAACGCGCTTCGCTTGACGATATAAAAAATCAGTTTGTCTCGCCCGATCAACAGATACCGCCCGCCGACCTCGAAGAGAAAAAGCTGATGGGGCTACACCAAATGCGAAAAGGCGACAGCATCGCATACGGTTCGAAATCGGCGAACCTCGGCGAGATGATGCATTCACGGATCTTACGTCCGATGATACCCGACGGGTTTACGATTCCATTTTATTGGTACGACAAATTTATTAAGGATAATAAGATCGACTCGGTCATCAACGATCTGACGGATGATTACAACTTCGTTCACAACCCGCGTATTCGCCGGCAAAAACTTGAGGCGCTGCGGGCAACGATACAAAATGGAAAATTCGACCCTGCGCTTCGCCGTGAGGTGATCCGCCTGTGGCGAACACAGCTTGGCGGGCGGCCTGTTTTTGTCAGGAGCTCATCGAATTCGGAAGATTTGCCTAATTTCAGCGGTGCTGGACTGTATTCCAGCGTCGCGAACGTCCGTGAAGCCGACAAGCTTATCGAAGCTGTAAAAAAGGTCTGGGCGTCGCTGTGGAAGTTTGAGGCCTACGAAGCGCGCGTGCGCAATTACGTCAGCCAGGACGACGTTTATATGTCGGCGCTCGTACAGCTCGGCATCGATATGAAAAAAGGCGGCGTAATGATAACCAGGGACCCGTTCGATGCCTCGAATAAAAACGCCGTTTATATCAGCGCCGTCTGCGGGCATAATTCGAAGGTCGTCGATAACGACGGCATACCGGAACAGATATTGTTTAACCCGAAATCGAATTCCGTCGCTGTGATGACGCTTTCGCAGCAGCAAAACGCTCTTGCCTTTGACGTAAACGGCGACCTGAAAGTGACGGCCGACCGATGTGCCGATACAAGCAAGCGTGTGCTAACGGACCTCGAAGCTCGACGGCTGGCGCGAACGGCGATCAATATTCGTCACGTTTTTGGCGATAAAAAGGAACAGGATATCGAGTGGGGCATAATGAACGGCCGAGTTTACATTGTTCAGGCAAGACCGTATATAGATAAAAAGTAAAGAAAAAATCTGCCGATCAATTAAATAATTAATAATTACTAATTAAATAATTAAACGGCAGAAACAACGATTATGAAACCAGTTTTTGTTGGATTATTTGGAATATTTTTAATGGCATGCGCCAAGCCCGCAACGACCGTTCAGCAAAATACGAACGCCGGCGCCGCGCCGCAACGAGCAGAAAAGCTTGAGTCCGTAACGGCTCACACGACTGAAAATCAGCCGATGCCTTTGCCAAGCGCGAACGAGCAAAGCGGACCGAAATCGCATTGGACACAAAGCGGAAACCCGATCGACACCTCCAAATTCGATACGTCCATCGCCGCCGCAGAAAAAGCTTTTAAGGCAAAGCCGAAGGATTGGGCTGCAAAACAGGCTTTGTCCGACGCGTATCTGAACCGTGCAATGGCGTTGACCGACGCTCGACAGTACGCCTCAGCTCTTGGAGATTTTCGCCGAGCCTTAAAATACGACCCCTCGAGCGAGGATGCCAAAACCTGGATCGATCAGATCATAAACATCTATGATTCGATGAACAAGGAATATCCGAAGGAAGGCGAAGAACCGCCGCCCCTCCCCTCGACGGGGAAAAGTAACGATTAGACAGCTGTATGAGCCGGACAGACATTGAAAAACCGGACAAGTGAAAGCGCGGCCAAGGCAGCGGGTCGATAACAATCCATGTGGCCGCAGACGTGGACGATCTGCATTTCACGTAAGCGTCAGGTAATAACGCGGCGCTAGACAAATCTACCGCATAAAAATTACACTATTTGGTTTGCTACATTATCAATATTTTTACATCGCGGAGATTTAAGATTTTAATATGGCTATTTCAGCTAACGATATAAGAAAAGGCATGGTGATCCTTCACGAAGGTGCGCCCGTAAAGGTGATGGAATTTCACCATCACACGCCCGGAAATTTGCGGGCGATGGTGCAGGCGCGGCTCCGGAACCTTTTGACCGGAAACTCGTTCGAATTCCGGTTCCGCTCGGCCGACACGCTCGAAAAGATCACGCTTGAACAGCATAAAATGGAGTACCTCTATTCGGACGGCTCGCACCATCATTTCATGAACAGCGAAAACTACGAGCAGGTCGCGCTGACCGAAGACGAACTTGGTGACGCCGCCCAATGGCTCATGCCGGGACTCAAGATCGAGGTCGAATTTTACAACGGCCAGCCGATCGGCGTTGCTCTGCCGGCCTCGATGGAACTGACCGTCACGAGCACCGAACCTGTGCTGAAGGGTGCAACGGCTTCTAATTCGAACAAACCTGCGACGCTCGAAAACGGCGTAACGCTTCAGGTGCCCCCGTTCATCGTTGAAGGTGAAAAGATACGCGTAAATCCGACCGAAGCGCGGTACATGGAACGGGTTAAATAGAGTCGGGACAGTCTGGCAAGTCTGGGAAGTCTTGGAAGTAAAAGATAGCTTCCTCGACTTTCCGGACCTTCCAGACATCCTGGACTAACTGATGTTTCTTCTTTACAGCCTGCTCTACAGCCTCGCATTCGTGCTGATGCTGCCGCTCTTTATTTTGCGGCGTCAAAAATACGCAGCGGGCTTTTCGCAGCGTCTCGGCCGCCTTCCTGAATTCAAACAAGACGACAGGCCTGTTATTTGGCTGCACTGCGTTTCGGTCGGCGAAACAAATGCCGCGCGGCCGCTGGTTGAGCAGCTAATAAGGCAATTCCCTTCACATCGTCTCGTAATTTCGACGACCACGAAAACCGGACAGGAGCTCACGAAAAAAGCATTTGCGGGCAGAGCGGACGCAGTCTTCTATTTTCCGTTTGATTGGAAATTCAGCGTGCGTCGAGCGCTTGAAACGTTTCGCCCGTCCGCTGTTCTGTTAATGGAAACCGAGATATGGCCGCGGTTTTTTCGAGAGGCTCACAACCGCAGCGCGCAGGTTATTATCGTCAACGGCCGCCTTTCGGAACGGTCGTTCAACCGCTATTCGTTGATACGGACGTTTATCAGGCGCGTTTTGAGACTTATCGACTCGGCATTGATGCAGGGCGAACGGGATGCAGCGCGAATTATCGACCTCGGTGTCGGCATCGACAAAGTTCAGATCACGGGAAACCTGAAATTCGACCAGCAGGCCGTCGGGGCAGAAGATCCGCTCACCGGTCAGCTGCGGGAACGTTTCGGGATCGATGGATCTCGGCGATTGATAGTTGCTGCAAGTACGCACGAACCCGAAGAGGAGTGGCTGGTCGCCGCCTTTCGAAAATTACGCGAGTCGGCAAAAGGCCCCTCGCCTCGCCTTTTGATCGCTCCGCGTCATCCGGAACGATTTGACGAGGTCGCTGATTTGATCGGTCGGTCGCGCATCACGAACGTTCGGCGCTCTGCGGCGGCGGCACCCGATGATAAAACTGTCGATGTGATCATCCTGGACAGCATTGGCGAACTTCGCGCCGTCTATCCGTTAGCAGACATTGTGTTTGTCGGAGGTTCGTTGGTTCCGCACGGCGGTCAAAGCATTCTCGAACCGGCGGTTGCGGGAAAGGCGATAATCACGGGGCCATACACGCACAATTTTAGCGACGTTGTTCGCGAATTTCGCTCTCGCGGTGCGATAGTCGAGACACCGATCGTCTCCGACAAAAGTGCAAATTCATTTGAGCTTTTTACCGCGTTCGACGATCTGCTGAACGATCCGGATAGGAGCAGCATGCTCGGCAAAAACGCTCTCGCAACAATGGACGAAAACAGGGGCGCGACCGCAAAAACGATCGACGAACTAAAACTCTTGCTTGCACCGAAAGCCAGAAGCTAATAGTTGTCAGCTAACAATTAGTATTCGAATGATACTTTTCTACATCCTCGCAATTCTGCTGATCTTCCTGAGCTACAAATCGTTCCGTGGCGGAGTTAACTATTTAAAATATTTCAAAAGCGAACTGGCGAAACCGCGTTCCGATTTCTCGCCGTTTGTGTCGATGATCGCACCGTGCAAAGGCTTGGATGATGGCCTTTTTGAAAATCTCAAATCACTGACCGGGCAGAACTACAGCGAATACGAGGTGATTTTTGTCGTTGACGATCGAAAAGACGCTGCGGTGCCGATCATTGAAAAACTCTTAAGTGGAAATACGAAGTTGATCATCGCCGGCCAGACGAGAGACTCGAGTCAAAAAGTCGAAAACCTGCGGGAAGCCGTTTTGCATGTTTCAGACCGGTCCGAAGTGTTTGTGTTCGTCGATTCGGACGCTCGGCCATCCAAAGATTGGCTCCAAGATCTAGTCGCGCCTTTGGAAAATAAAGATCTGGGCGCAGCGACCGGATATCGTTGGTTCATCTCGAAAACGTCCGGTTTTGCATCGGAAATGCGATCGGTTTGGAATGCATCCGTTGCGTCGGCTCTTGGCCAAAACATGAAGTCGAATTTTTGCTGGGGCGGTGCAACGGCGATTCGGCGCGAGGTTTTTGAGCAGCTTGATGTACGCGAAAAATGGCGCGGAACTCTGTCGGACGATTTTACCCTGACGCGAATCCTCAACGGTGCCGGTATGCCGATCCATTTCGTGCCAAAGGCATTGACCGCGTCAGTCGAAAACTGCACTTTTCGTGAGCTTTTGGAATTCACGACGCGGCAGATGAAGATCACGCGCGTTTACAGACCCGATCTCTGGAAACTATCGTTTTTCGGCTCGGGCGTTTTCAATGTTGTATGGATCTGGTCGATATTAATACTGGTCTCTACAGGCGTAAGGTCTTTCCCTTTTTGGGGCGCCGTTGTGACACTCATCCTCGTATCAATTTTCAGCATTGGCAAATCATGGCTGAGGCTCCAATCTGTTCGGCTGGTTTTGACCGATTACGAGAACAAGCTGGCCCGCCAATTCTGGCCGCAAAACACGCTCTGGCTGCTTTCACCCGCGCTATTTTTTTACAATGCATTTGCGGCGTGGATGTCGCGGCGGATGACGTGGCGCGGCATACAATATAAATTGAAATCGGCGCATGAAACTGTCATTATAAGCAAATAACGGCGTCGAAGTTCGTCAGTTGCGTCGGGAAACGGGCTTTCTGCGGAGCACTCCAATGGTACAGGGCTTATTCGACGAAGAAGACAGCGAAAATAAAGAGGCCGGTTCATCAAACGATCCGGTTGACTCAATATTTTCGTCGGCCAAGAAAGACGACACCGTAGTAACCCGGCCCGCGTACACCCCGGACACGGTAGAAGAAACAGCCCGCAAAAGTGGCCTCGCATTTTCCGCCGGCATCGCTTTTTTCGGGTCGATGGTGTTTATGCTGCTTCTTGGCTGGTTTGCCGACCTGCTGCTTGGCAGTTCACCGTGGGGAATCGTTGCCGGCATCGTGCTTGGCTCGATCATCGGCTTTATACAATTTTTCCGCATCACCTCGCAAATATTTGGTAAACCTGACACGCCGAAACGTTCGTTTTTATCGGATGAAAACGAAAAATGATCGGAGCGTGGGGACCTCAATAAATCAAAAGAGGTTTTCTAAAAGTCGATTTTCTGTGTTTCGTTCTTCTTCTGTGTGTTCTGTGATTGAAAAAGACGCCTACTTGTCTCTTGAAAACCGCCTTTCTCCCTTTGAACTTTCCCGAAATCCCTTGTAATATCTAGGTTTCGCAATGGGCGATTATACCGAACCTTTGGCAGACGCGAGCCGATCGGCCAGTGATCTTTCGCATCGCAGGATTTTGATAATAATGGCTGTGGCGGTGGCTGCTGCCAGCGTTCTGGGGTTTATCTTTGGATCGGCCAGGTTCGGGGCTGGTGTTTTGATAGGCGGAGCGCTTTCGTTTGTCAATTATTTCTGGCTTAAGGGGTCGCTGAGATCGCTCTTCGAAAGAACGGCTCTGGGTGGCACGTCGGGATTTTTGGCGGCAAAGTATTTTTTCCGGTATTTTGTGATCGCCGCTATTTTAACTTTGTTTTATTATGTATTTGCCGTGCCGCCGACGGCCATGCTTTTAGGCCTTGCAAGTTTTGCGGTGGCAGTTGTTATTGAAGGCATTTTACGGATTTTTATAACTTCTTATTAAGTAAAGGAATTTAAGAATGTTTTTGTTTG
>DATJGV010000072.1:0-5691 GCA_035494575.1 Pyrinomonadaceae bacterium
ATCTGAGCGTTTTGGCCGGCGAGAACATCTACGAAACCATCTCGCAGATCACCGATTTTAATAAAAAGCACAGCCCGGCATTCGTCTGCGACCAGCTCGAAGTGCGTGCGACCACGGTTTCAAAGATCGAAAACACGACAACTTCTTTGCCTAAAGACCTGACTGCGTATTTCGAGATCCCGCAAAAGGAAAATTTTGTCGAGCTTGTTGCGGCACTTGCAAAATACGGCCAGCGCGCCAAGATCCGCACCGGTGGCGTAACGCCTGACGCATTTCCGACTTCGGCTGACATTATTCGCTTTGTCCGCTCGTGTACGGCGGCGAATGTGCCGTTCAAGGCAACTGCCGGTCTGCATCACCCGCTGCGGTGTTTTAGGCCGCTGACCTACGCTGACGACGCGCCGAGGGGAACAATGCACGGCTTTCTGAACGTATTTCTGATGACCGGTTTTGCCCGCAAAAGCTTTAAGCCGAATCAACTCGAACAAATAATGGAAGAGGAATTCGAAGAGGCGTTCAGGTTCGACGAGGCCGGCGTCAGCTGGCACGGCGAAGACACGCTGAACATCCTGCAGATCGAGATACTGCGCCGCGCAGGCATCAATTCGTTCGGCTCATGCTCGTTCGACGAACCTGTCGAAGACCTGCAGGCACTCGGGCTTTTATAAGAGATTTACCCGCGAATTACACGAATTAACGCGAATTAAAAGATCCTTCCATTCGTGATATTTGCGTTATTCGCAGGGAAAATTTCTTTCGTTCTTTATGACTTACGAGATCAACGAAACTCACGACCCGAACCTAAAAAGCTGGGTCGAATCAGCAAATGATCCGAATACGGATTTTCCGATACAGAATTTGCCGTTTTGCGTGTTCAGGCACCAATCTACTGAATATGGAGCAACACTTGGGATTCGGATCGGAGAAATGGTCCTCGATATATCTCAAACTCTTAAGTTCGCTGACTGCGGAAGGTTCTTTGAATCAACACGTGACTACAGCAATTTGGTTTATGCCTACTCAGACGAAAGGGCTTTTAAAAGTTTGTTGAGATTAGAACCAGGCGGCCGCGAGGAGTTTCGAAAATTTCTGCAGAACCTTTTAGGCGAGTCGGTAGATTCGGAATCTAGAGAAAGAATTTCTCAGTTTCTCTTTCCTATCTCTGAGTGCAAGTTTTCAGAGCAACCTATCGGCGACTATACCGACTTCTATTGCTCGATCTTCCACGCAACCAACGTCGGAGCGATGTTCCGGCCGGACAATCCGCTTTTGCCGAATTACAAATACGTGCCTATCGGTTATCACGGCCGCGCATCCAGCATCGTAATTTCCGGTACTGATATCAAACGGCCAAAAGGCCAAAATCACAGTGACGCCGAAAAGCCACCGGTCTTTATCCCGTGCCGAAACCTCGATTACGAGATGGAAGTCGGCTTTTTCGTTGGACAGGGAAACCGGCTCGGTGAGCCGATACCGATCAGCGAAGCCCAAGACCACATTTTTGGCCTGTGTCTCGTAAATGACTGGTCAGCAAGAGACATTCAGGCGTGGGAATACCAACCGCTCGGCCCGTTTCTCGCTAAAAACTTCGCTACGACCGTTTCGCCTTTTGTCGTTACGATGGAAGCTCTTGCTCCGTTTCGAACCGCCGCTTTCTCACGCGACGAAGGCGATCCGCAGCCGCTCGATTACCTTAACGACCCCCAAAACCAAAAATTTGGCGGCATCGACGTCAACCTTGAGGTTTTCATCCAGACGCAAAAGATGCGTGACGAAAATATCGAGCCCCACCTGCTCTCGCGTTCGAACATGAAGGACCTTTACTGGACCATCGGTCAGATGCTGACGCACCACGCCTCGAACGGCTGCAACCTGCAAACGGGCGATTTGATGGCAACGGGCACCGTTAGCGGGAAATCTAAAGATGAGCGCGGCTGTTTGCTCGAACTCACATGGCGGGGAACCGAGCCGATCGATCTGCCAAACGGTGAACAGCGCAGATTTTTGGAAGATGGCGACGAAGTAATAATGAAAGGCTATTGCGAACGTGAGGGCTTTCGCCGGATAGGTTTTGGCGAATGCCGGGGACGGATTTTGCCTGCTGATTAACTTGTCAGTTTTTGGTGTGTTTTTGTTCGTGTTGTTTAGTGGTTGCAGCCTCTTTAATTTTCAAACCACGAAATCACACTAAACAACAGGAGACAAAATTCGGAACTGATCGTAAATGCCTTTTACTGACATATGCTATCAAAGAGTTTTCGAGATTTTCACGACAGAGCGTTTGTCGTCACCGTTAGGAGTTTTATTGACCGGCAGGAGAGTAGTCTAAAAGAACTCGGCGACGGTAACTTCGAATTTATTTACGGGGTCGATAAGGCAACCGTCTCGAAGGAACAAATGATCACCGACGGCACTTATGATGAGGTACGCGCGATCGAGATCGACCGCAGCAGCAAGCCGATGACGCTCGGGCATATCTGCTGTTCGCTCGGACACGCAAATGTCTATCGCCACATGGTCGAAAGCGGTACCGAGCGCGCAATGATATTTGAAGACGACGTTGTTGTGCTGCCGGCGAATGAAGCTGACATTTCCGCCGCTGTCGAACACGTTCCGGCTGATGCGGAGCTGATCTATTGGGGATGGACCGGTATTGAAAAACGGCCTGCGTTCGCGTCGGCCAAGCAGCAGTTATATAAGCTGCAGCACAGCCTGGGTTTACTGAAATACAACCACCGGATGATCGACAATCTTTACCCGCGCGAACATAATAAGTATTTCAAGGTCGCCGGAAAACACTTTTGCGCGCATGCGTACACGCTGACGCTTTCAGGTGCAAAAACGCTGCTGCGGTGGAACACGCCGATAGTTTTGAACGCGGACAATGCCTTGATGTATGCGGTAATGAATGGCGACCTGCGAGCGTACGTTTCGACGCAGCAATTCTTTGGTCAGCGAAGTTTGGATGAGAGCGATCCCATCCAATCGCTTACGCAGAGTTAGTTGCCAGGCTGAATTAACTGAGCGTTATGCGTAAGAATTAGAATCAACCACGAAACACACGAAACTATAAACGTCCTTAGGATTTTTGGTTTCATTTGATTTATTTCGTGTGTTTCGTGGATAAAATCTTTTAATGAGTAGTATTTTGCTGGACAAATTTAAAGAAGAATGCGGTATTTTCGGCATCTTCGGTCATGCTGAGGCTTCGACGCTGACGCAGCTTGGGCTTTTTGCATTGCAGCATCGCGGGCAGGAGGCGTGCGGCATCGTATCGAGCGACGGTGAAAGTCTGCACCAGTTTCGCTCCCAAGGGCTCGTCGCCGATGTTCTGAGCGAAGACGTTCTCAAAAAGCTTACCGGTTCGAGTGCGATAGGCCACACGCGATATTCGACAACCGGCCGCAATACTATCAAAGAGGTTCAGCCGTTTGCCGTGACGTGTCAGCACGGCGATATTGCGGTTTGTCACAACGGCAATCTGCCGTTTGCCGAGGCCCGACGCCGTGAGCTTGAACGCGACGGTGCTATATTTTCTTCGACATCCGATACCGAAACCATCCTTCACGACATCGCCCGAACACCGGCAAAAAATGCGGTCGAGGCCATAGAAACCGTTCTGAAAAAAACCGAGGGAGCATACTCATTATTGTTCCTGACGCCTGAGGCTTTGATCGCCGTGCGTGATGCACGCGGCTTCAGGCCGCTCGTCTTGGGCAAGCTGAACGACGCGTGGTGCGTTGCATCCGAGACCTGTGCCTTTGATCTCATCGACGCCGAATATATCCGTGAGGTGGAGCCCGGCGAGATGGTGATGATCGATGAAAACGGCCTTCGATCCAAAAAACCGTTTGAGCAAAAGCCAATATCTGTCTGCACGTTCGAGCACGTCTATTTTTCGCGGCCCGATTCGACGATTTTTGGCCGCTCTGTGAACGAATCGCGCCACAAAATGGGTAAACAACTCGCGATAGAGCAGCCTTGCGAAGCCGATCTCGTTGTGCCTGTTCCCGATTCGGGTGTTGCGGCGGCTATCGGTTATGCGGCGCAGTCGGGCATCAACTTTCGCCAGGCGATCATACGCAATCATTATGTCGGCAGAACGTTCATCGAGCCGTCGCAATCGATCCGATCGTTCGGCGTCAGGCTGAAGCTCAATCCGATAAAAGACCTTATAAATGGCCGTCGCGTCGTACTTGTGGACGATTCGATAGTCCGCGGCACCACATCGAAAAAACTTGTTCAGATGGTCCGCGAAGCGGGCGCCAAAGAGGTGCACATGCGCGTCTCATGTCCTCCGACCATTTCGTCCTGTTATTACGGCGTTGATACTCCGAGCAAGGACGACCTCATTGCCGCGCGGATGTCCGTCGAGGATGTCGCAAAATACATTGGTGCTGATTCGCTTGGATATTTGTCTCTTGACGGAATGCTCGCGAGCATAGGCATCGACCCCGAATCGTCCTGCACCGCGTGCTGGACAGGAAAATATCCTACGCTGATAGCAAACGGAAAAGCCGCCTAACTATGCCGATCATGAACGAACCAGGCAAAAAATATTGGTTTCCCTCAAAAAGATTTGGCTGGGGTTGGGGTGTGCCGCAGACGTGGCAAGGCTGGTGTGTTTTGCTTTTATATCTTCTTGCGGTTTGCTTTGCTATATATTTCTTTGATCCGGCCGAACATCCGTTCCGGTTCTTCGTCAGCTTGGTTGCGTTGACTTTGGTATTGATCGCCGTTTGCTGGGTCAAGGGCGAACCGCCGCGATGGCGTTGGGGTGGGAACGATCTTGGGTAATCTGACAAACGCCGGTCCGCGACCTATCCTCCGATAACGAGACACGGCCCCCATTGCTTGCGGCTGAATTAATCCTTGAAAATCTGCCGAGAATAGAATATATACAATTGCGTGGGTGAGAATACGAACTATTCTATCGAGACCGAGAACCGCGGCTCGTACCTTTACGTGATCGTCGGCGGGCTGAAGGTAACGCCTCAGATCGCCTTGGATTACTGGAATGAAATAATAGCCGAATGCGAAAGCGTCGGCTGCTCGAAGATACTTTTGGAGCACAATTTCGTCGAGATGATCGAGATGGGGGAAATGCTGAAGATCATCGGTCCCGTCGCAGACATGCTTAATGGAAGGATGCTGGCGTTTTATGACAGATACGGTCACTACGATACCCCGGAAGCAGGTAAAAAGATCCTCCGCAGCCACGACGTAAAAATGCAAATATTCCAGGACCTTAAGGAAGCCGAACGCTGGCTGCTGGCAAATTGACCAACGTCCGCGATTGGAAAGGCCCCTGTTTGCAAGAACACTTCGCCGGAAAGGTTTCGCGGTCAGATCCGATCCGGGGTCGTTGTCCCGCCCTTGGGACACGTCCAACGCTCAGCTTACATTTTTCATCAAACTAATGTAAACTAACCGTCCGATTTGGGATAATCGGACTTCGGATCTGGGATTTAAAAACCACGATCCGAAATCCTCGATCCAAAATCGCTTTGGGGGCGACAGGCTTCGACAGGGGCTTGTATAGATCTTTGAATGCACGTCGGGCTTTTTGCTTGTTAGCTCGTTAAAACAACTTGCAAAAAACAAATGCTAATCAAGAATTAGCTCTTGCTGCCTAGTTTAAATACTAGCCACAAGTGTCTCAACGGAAGTCAGCTTGTAGCGACCGTCCGA
>DATJGV010000073.1:0-6095 GCA_035494575.1 Pyrinomonadaceae bacterium
TGTTATGTTGATCGATTTTGGCATCGCGCGGGCGATCGGCCAGATCGAGGAAAAAGGTGTAACCGCCGTCGGCACGATGGGTTACGCTCCGCCGGAGCTTTTTAGCGGCAATGTCGAACCGCGTTCCGACCTTTACAGTCTCGGCTCGACAATGTTTCATCTTTTGACCGGAGCGGATCCGCAAAGCAATCCGCTGCTTATCTTCGATTTTCAGAAGAATCCGCGTCCGCGCCAGATAAACCCCCAGCTTTCCGACCAGATCGAACGTATCTTGATGCGGTCCGTCGAGTACAGCGCTCAGTCGCGATTTTCATCTGCTGCCGAGATGAGACAGGCGCTCGACGAGCATTTAACGAACCTGAAAACCGGCCACGTGACATACGGCATAAAGGCAGCCCCGTCGTCGGTCAGTCTCGCGAATCAAAGCGTTTTTTGCGGATTCTGCGGGCAGAAGATCGTCGCGACCGACCTTTTCTGCGCGTTCTGCGGCTCAAAGCAGCCAATGGCCCAACACGGCGTACATTCCGAGATCTATACGCCCGCTCGGATGACTGCTAAGCTGTTAGTCACCGGAACGAGCGAATTTGAATCTTCGACGTTCGATCTGGAAAAATCGGACAACCTGATAGGACGGCGCGACCCGATGTCGAATATCTTTCCCGAGGTCGATCTTTCCAGGTACGATCCGCAAACAAAAATATCGCGGCGGCACGCGAGGATCTGGCGCGAAGGGAACAACTACCTTGTCGAAGATCTCGGCTCGTCGAACGGAACAACATTGCTGGCGGCGGCGAATAAGAGTATGAGACTGCTGCCGCATCAGCCGACGCCGCTGACAAACGGCGACCAGCTTCGCGTCGGAGATACGACATTGCATTTTGTAATTGGCTAACAGACCGGACAATAAGGATATGAGTGTAGCAGCAGAAACCATCTCACCTGTCCAAAGGCTTGGGAGGCGTCAGAAGATCGTCGATTTTTCACCTTATAAAGTTAGCGCGCCATTCCTGCTGCGGTGCGGAGCGATATTGATCGATTATATTCTGGTCGTCGCGATTCCGGTCGTGACGCTGCTCTTGATAGTTATGTTGTCGGGTGACCGGACGGGCTCTATCACAGGTGTTTCGAACAGTACGGGATGGCTGCTCGGCATTTTGGTTTATGCGGCGGACTTTTTTGTGCTGCCGCTTGTAAACGGGCAAACGATAGGCAAGATGCTGACGGGTATCCGGATCGTTAGATCCGACGGCTCTCCGGTGGGTGTCGGTTCGCTTGTTCTTCGGCAAACCCTGGGACTTTTGTTTACTGTATTTTCCTTAGGCGCCGCGTTTTTGGTCGCGGCATTTAGCCGTAGCGGCCGGGCGCTTCACGATTTTATCGCCGGCACGACGGTGATCTACGCCCGGCAGCGGACCCTCAAATAGGCCGGGAAACTGATATATGCCTCAGCTCATTTTAAAAAGTAATGGCCAGGTATTTGAGCGTTTTTCGCTGTCGAGGCTCAGAACCACCATCGGCCGTTCTGCCCGCAGCGATATCTGTATTCCCGACGCTTTCGCCTCTCGTCTGCATGCCGAAGTACGTCAGGAGGGCGATTCTTTCTGGCTTCAGGACCTCGGCTCCGCGAACGGAACTCGTTATAACGGCTCGCTTGTCACCGTACCGCTGCCGCTTACCAACGGCGGCGAGATACAGATCGGCGAAACGACGATAATCTTTGAGGACGAACGCGTTAATCAGCATCGCAGTGCGACGCTGATCGCGGATAGTACCGAGGCGCTCGATCCGTCAAAAACCATCTCCTTCATGCACCGGCGAAACCCGACGGCCGAGATACTTGAGGCGAAGCTTTCGACTCGAACGGAACTTCTCGGATTGATAAGCAAGGTCGGTGTTGCGCTTCTTTCTTCTAGCGGCCTTGACGAAACGCTTAATCAGGTCGCATCGCTCGTTTTCGAGGCCGTTCCAGCGGACCGCTGCGTGATAATGCTCCGCGACGAAAAAGCCGAAGGCGGAATGAAGATAATGGTCGCGCGCGTTCGCGACAAAGAGGAAGCTTTGGCCGAGGTTCGGATCAGCCGCACGGTAATGGACGAGGTCCTAAAGAACGGCAAGTCCGTTCTTACCTCGGACGCGCAGCACGATCCGCGATTCGCGAGCCAGACGATGGCATTGCTCGGCATCCGTTCGGTGCTTGCAGTTCCGCTCAGTGTTGATGAACGCGACGTTTTCGGCATCATTTACGCCGATTCGCCGACATATGAGATCACGTTTACCGAAGAGCATCTTGACATCCTGACGACGCTTGCGTCTGTCGCCTCGATACGTGTCGAGAACGCAACGTTGCTTGACGAACGCATTCAGCGTGAGAGAATGGAGCGCGAGCTTGAGCTTGCGACCGAAATACAGCAGCGATTTCAGCCGTCCGGGCCGCCGAAAATTCCGGGTTACGAATTTCAGGGAATCTCGTTCTCGTGTTACGAGATCGGCGGTGATTACTACGATTTTATCGAAGAGCACGACGGAAAAATGCTGGTCGCGCTCGGCGATGTTTCGGGAAAGGGAACTGCGGCGGCTCTTCTTATGTCGAGCCTGCACGCAGCGATCCATGCGCAGATCGCTGCCAAAAGTTCGCTTCACGAAACCGTCAATTCGGTAAATAAATATCTTGCCGAAAACACGCCTGCGAACCGATTCGTTACGCTCTTTGCTGCGGAGCTCGATCCGCACACGGGCATTTTGCGGTACATCAACGCGGGGCATAATCCGCCGCTTGTCGGTCGTTTAGGCGGCGGTATCGAGCAGCTTGCATCGGGCGGATTCCCGCTGGGCATTTTGCCGTCGGCCGAATTCGAGGTCGGCGAAACTCACCTTCAGCCAGGCGAAGCGCTGGTTATTTATTCGGACGGCGTTTCCGAGGCAAATAACCTTAAAGAAGAAGAATTTGGAGTTGAGCGACTTTCTGATGTGATCAGGAAAAATCTCGGCGCGTCTGCGTCGGGGATCCGCGACAAGGTCGAATCGGCACTTTCCGCATTCACGCAGACGGCACCCGCGAACGACGACATTACTCTCGTAATAGTAAAAAGATCGTGAAACTACGTTCTGCTTCAATTGGTTAATTAATTACTCATTAATAATTAGGGACGCTTACGCTCTCGCTATCTGCCCGTACAGCCATGCTTTTGCCATTCGCCATTGACGATTGATCGTGGGCACGCTCACGCCCATCACTTCGGCAGTTTCTTCGATAGACAATCCGCCAAAATATCGCAGCTCGACAATTTTCGCCTTTTGCGGGTCCATTTGTGCGAGGGTTTCGAGGGCTTCATCCAGAGCGATCAACTCGGCCGATTTCTCGTGTGAGACAACCAGAATTTCCTCTTCGATCGGCAGTTTCTCCGCTTCGCCGCCGCGTTTATCCGCATTGTGTTTTCGGGCATGATCGAGCAGTATCCGCCGCATTACCTGCGCCGCAATTCCAAAAAAGTGAGCACGGTTTTGCCAATGGACCTTTTTCTGGTCGATCAGCTTCATATAGGCTTCGTGAACGAGGGCAGTTGGCTGCAGCGTATGATCGGCACGCTCGCGGCGTAAGTAGCTGCTCGCGAGCTTTCGCAGTTCATCGTAGATCCGCGGAAGTATCTGGTTAACAACCTCAGTGTTCCCATCCGTCAGTTCGATCAACATTTGGGTAATGTCATGCGAAGATTCGTCTTTCATATCTTAGGTTTAGGTGTTTTGCTGACGCGATTATAAGAGAAAATCGCGTCTTCTGGCAATTTTATTTCGCCGCGCCGATAGTATTTCCCGAATTTTCTCGCGTTTGTCTGTGAAGGGGCCGTACGGTCTCTTAAATTTCCCTAAACGGAGAGATCGTAATGAATACAATTTTATATAGGCTCACTCTAATTATCGGACTGCTTTCGCTGGCGCAAGTCGCATTTGCGGACGTCAAGATCAAGTCCAGGCAAACGATGAGCGGGCAGAGCTACGAGAATACGACCTATATCAAAGGCAAGCGTCAACGCACCGAAACGATGAACGGAATGATGATAAATCTGACCCAATGCGACCTGCGTCGCGGCATTCAGATAAATCCGCAGGCAAAGACATACATGGTAAATTCGTTCGGCGGGACGACAACAACGGTCACGCAGCCGGCCTCCGCGACCCGCACCGACGGCGTTGTCGTCGCAGGCGGTAAGATTACAACGACCATCACAACCAAGGACACCGGTGAGCGCAGACAGATGTTTGGATTTACGGCAAAGCATCTGATTATAACTATGGAAACCGTTTCGTCGCCCGACGCCTGTACAAAAAGTAATTCAAAGATACAGACCGACGGCTGGTACATCGATGCCGAGTTCGTCCTGGATTGCGATTACGGTACTAATCCGTATGCATATAACGGAGGAGGTAAGGCCGGCGGCTGCCAGGACAAATACGAGGTCAAACAGATCGGTACCGCAAAACGCGGTTATCCGGTTTACGAAAAGATGACGATGTTTGACGAAACCGGCAAGGAAACAATGTCGATGGTCAACGAGGTCGTCGAACTGTCGAAAGCCACGCTCGATGCGTCGCTTTTCGAGATTCCGCAGGATTTCCGCGAAGTCAGCGACGCGTCGCAGTTATACGCGGTCCCCGGCTACAGCGGAACCTCAGCCAATTCACCCTCTGCGGATCTTCCAAACAGCGGCTCATCCACGCCATCGTCAATGAGTCTTCCGAATGTGTCGCCGCAGGGCGACGCAGGAATTGCAGCAACCGGACCTAAACAGGCTGGCGTGGTCCGCATCGGCTTGGCCAGTGTTAAGACCGGTGCCGTCGGACAAGGCCTGAACGCCAACGATCTCGCGGCGGCTATTCAGAACACGCTTATTCAATATCTGAAAGTCCCGAATCTCGAGGTTGTCACACTCGGTGCAAAGCTTGCATCTGCAATTGACACCGAGGCTAAACAGAAAGAGTGTGACTATGTTATCTACGCGAATGCTTCGCATAAAAAGGGCGGCGGCGGTTTTGGTACCATGTTCGGTTCGACACTCGGAATGGCTGTCGGCAGCGTCGGTATAGGCCACACGGGCAGCACCGTCGGCAATCTGGCTGGACAGATCGCGACCCAGGCGATCGTTTCTGCCGCAACGGTATCGTCGAACGTTAAATCGAAGGACGAGATCACGCTCGACCTGAAACTTAACAAAATCGACGGCACACAGGCTTTTGCAAAGATCTACAAGGCAAAAGCAAAATCAGATGGCGATGATATAGTGTCGAACGTCGTTGAGCAGGCCGCGCAGGCAATTGTCACCAGCGTTGGCAGATAAATAAATTAAGGCACACATCTGCGTTCACAGCAAAAATGTGATATTTATTGTGCATCCTATTCACGATAAATATCCGAAAGCCATTTTATCCAGTGAGGAGATAATAAAAATGAATAATTCAATAAATACTGCCGCGGCGCCCGCGCTGCCGCCCGAAGCACAACTTATGCAGCTTGTAGCGGGGTGTTTTGTTTCCCAGGCCGTCTATGTCGCGGCGAAGCTGGGTATAGCCGACCTGGTCGCGGATGGTCCAAAGACGGCAAAATATCTTGCCGAAAAAACCGGCACCGACGAACGTTCTCTTTACCGCGTATTGCGTGCGCTTTCCAGCGCCGGAGCCTTTGCCGAAGACGGCGAAAAAACATTTGCGAACACGCCAATGACCGAAACCCTTCGCAGCGATCATCCGGCAAGCACGCGCGATCTTACTATCTGGACCGGCGAAGAGCCGCACTGGCGCGTCTACGGCGACCTGCTTTACAGCGTCAAAACAGGCAAACCGGCCTGGGACAAAGTTCTTGGCGAGCCGGTTTTTCCGTATCTGTTCGAAACTAACAAAGAACTCGGCGAGATCTTTAACCGCGCTATGACGAGCTATTCGCACCAGTCGATCCACGGCGTACTTGCCGCGTACGATTTTTCGAATGTCGGAACTATCGCGGATGTCGCAGGCGGGCACGGACATTTGCTCGCGGCAATTCTGCGAAAGTATCAGCAGGCGCGCGGCGTTCTTTTCGACCTGCCGCCGGTGCTTGCGGGAGC
>DATJGV010000074.1:0-10961 GCA_035494575.1 Pyrinomonadaceae bacterium
AGGTAAACGTGTCCGAACATGCGGACGAAGTCCTGCAGGCATTCGGCGAGAAATAAGACGGTTGCGGCTTTGGCCGTGAAGCAATAAAAGGAGTTCTGAACTGATGCGTAAATTTTTCCTTCTCTCTGCAATTACGGCGATCGCATTTGTGATGGCCTGTGCAAACCCTGCGCCGCCGGTCAGGGTCGAACTTGCCAATGCGCCGGCTGTGGAGCAAACCGACGACGCCCCACGGATCGCGCTGGCTGACGCCAAAAAGGATTTTGATGCCGGCACTGCGCTTTTTATCGACACGCGCAGCGTCGAAGCATACCGCGACGAGCATATCAAGGGAGCGGTCAGCCTGCCGGCCGCGACGCTCGAAGAACACCTAAAGGAAATTCCAAAGGACCGGAAAATAATCGCCTACTGTTCCTGACCGAACGAACACACGAGTGCCGGTCTGGTACACGAACTTCGCAACAAAGGATACAACAATTCATTTGCCCTGCTGGGCGGAACCCAAGGCTGGAAAAATGCTGGCTACCCGATGGAAAAGGGTAAATAGTACGGAAGCCCGCACGGAGTAAGGGCGAACAACCAACGTTGGCAGTTCCCCCTCGCTATGCGTGGGCTTTCCATTCCCCATCACAATCTAACTATCTTCGCATGGCTACCGTTTCTAATGTCCGGCGATAGAGCATTTCGCGTATCTACGATCAGTTTTGACATCTCACATACGCGGTTGTAATCGATGCCGCTGTGCTCCGTGCAGATCACAACACAGTCAGAGTTATTCATCAGATCGTCAGTTAGTTCCTGATTGTAAAGTGGTTCGCCGTCGCCTATCGTGTAGGCATGGTCGAACGTTACCTCGGGCACGAACGGATCGTGATAGATAACCTCGGCCCCTTTTGCTCTAAGCAGATCGATCACTGAAAGCGCCGGCGACTCGCGCATATCGTCGATGTCCTTCTTATACGCTACTCCCAGAATCAGTACCTTCGAGCCATTAACCGCCTTTTTATCATCATTTAACGCGTGCTGAACGAGCTTTACAACGTATCCCGGCATGTTCGAGTTAACCTGCTCCGCAAGCGAAATAAACTGCGAATCGAACCCGTGCTGACGGGCTTTCCACGACAGGTAATGCGGGTCAAGCGGGATGCAGTGTCCACCGATTCCCGGTCCAGGATAAAAAGGCATAAAGCCAAATGGCTTGGTTGCTGCGGCACGAACGACTTCCCATGTGTCGATTCCCAAGGCATTGCAAAGCCGAGCCATTTCGTTTGCCATGCCGATGTTTATTGCACGGAACGTGTTTTCCCATAGCTTGCACGCCTCGGCGACACGGGCCGACGAGACCGGATGGACCTCGCCCACGATCTGAGAATAAAGCAGCGCGGCAGTCTCCGTCGAATCTTTCGAAACGCCACCGACCACCTTGGGAATGTTGTGCGTTTGAAACTGCGGGTTGCCTGGATCCACGCGTTCCGGTGAGAATGCAAGCAGAAAATCTTCGTCCAGTTTACAGCCTCTTTCCTGTAACATGGGCAGCAGCACTTCGTCCGTCGTGCCGGGATAGGTTGTCGATTCAAGGATGATCAGTTGCCCGCGCCGTTGATATTTCTGTATCTGGCTGCCCGCGGACAAGATGAACGACATATCAGGGTCTTTCGTCTTTCGCAGCGGTGTCGGAACGCAGATGATTATTACGTCGCACCTGGAAAGCTGGCTAAAGTCGGTCGTCGCCCCAAGCTTTCCTCCATCAACGCATTTTTTAACGTTTTCGTCGGTTACATCAACGATGTAAGACCGGCCGGCATTGATGCTCTTGACCTTTTCGTTATCTACCTCAAACCCGATACCCTTGAACCCTTTCAATCCGAATTCTACGATCAGTGGCAGCCCCACATAACCCAAACCGACAACACCGATGCAAGCACACTTTTCCGTAATTAGCTTTTCAATTTCGTTTTTTATCATTTAAGAATTGCGCAGGTTTACTCCTTGCTTTGAGAATTGAGATGTTCCGTACATTTATAAACTAAGGCACTGTATTTACTTAGTCAAGAATGTCTCACGTTGTGTTAATATATTTGAGCGGTCACTCCACTCATGGCCGTTTCTTCATCCGCTCGTATGTCCGTGGAGATCAGTTCAACAAATCCGGTAGTCAGATCCATAATCGAAGGCAAAGCCCCGCGCCCCGCGCGTCTCGCGGCGGCTCGTGGTTCGCTTCCTCTGCCTCAATCTGATCTGCTTGAAATATTAGTCTCGTTTGCCGGCGGTGATGACGGCGAACTTGTGGAGAATGCAAAACAGACGCTAAACACGCAAAATCCGGACTCGCTTCATTCGCTGATCTCGGCGGGCGAAGCCGCTCCTGAGGTTCTTGGATATTTTGTCCGCCAGGCTTCTTTGCCTAGACACGTCCACGAAGCGATCATTACAAATGCAAAGACCCCGTCGGACGCAATTCTTGATTTTGCAACGACGTCGGAGAGCGGCCACCTTCTCGAGCTCGTTTCGCAAAATCAGCAGTTGCTGATCAGCACGCCCGCGATAATCGACGCGATCGTCTCTAATCCAAAGCGAACGGCCGAGGCCGAGCGGCGAGCTCTGGAAGTCAAGCGTGAATTCTTTCAGAAAGAGCGCGGTGCGCAGCAGATCGCAGATGAGCTGCGTGCTCAGGGCAAGGAAGCCGCCGCCGAATTTTTCGAAAATGCCGAGAGCGATCTCGACGCCGACGACGCCCTATTTCTCGCGCAGCATATCGAGGTTCTTGATCGCGAAACCGACGATTCATGGCTGGCGCTTGAGTATATCGAGGAAATTTACGAGGAAACCGCAGAACAGCGTCGCGCTGCGCTGAATAAGATCCTGGGCGAGTTGCAGGAAGAAGACGGGGCGACCAGCGAGCGCGTTTCAATGCTTAACCGGATACTGAAAATGGGTGTGAAGGACCGCGTAAAGCTCGCCGCAAAAGGGGATAGAGAAGCCCGCAATATCCTCATTCGTGACCCGAACCGCCTTGTTTCACAAGCGGTTGCCAACAACCCGCGCATCACCGAACAGGAGATCGAGGTCATCGCCTCAATGCGATCCGTTCCCGAAGACGTGCTTCGCTCGATCGCCTCAAACCGCACGTGGAGCCGGAGCTACACGATCATGCACAATCTTGCAAAAAATCCGCGCACGCCGATCGGTAACGTGATGACGATCATGAACCGAATGCAGCTTCGCGACCTCAATGCGATGACAAAAAACAAGAACATATCCGATGCGGTTCGAAAACACGCGCAGCGTCTTGTACAGGCTCGCGCCGGCAGGTAATCTAAAGAAATTCCGTCACACGACCTGTTTTGATGAACGTCCCGGCCATGTCGGTAAACGTATGGCTCGCTGCTCCAAGCCACAACCCGCAAAACACGACAACGAATATATTCTCGCCTAAATGAATTCGGCCGAATTCGCCAAAACGTCTCCAACCTTCGGCAAACTCGGCCATTCCAGGCAAATTACCGCCCAGAAATATACCTACCAAAATTGCCGTCAAAAATGCTCCGAGCGTTACAACGCCCATAAAATAAACAATCCGCAGAAGCGTGCCGAATATCAATCCATGCGACCACCGCGACCGGTGTTTAAAGAACATCTTGTAAGGAAACCAGAGCGGTTTCAGTATCCACCAGCGCGAATACTGCTTCGAAACCGTGTCAAGATCGGGCCCGAACATCAATCCGCCAAAAAGAAACGCTGATGCGACCGCAATCGAAGCCGGAACGCTTTTAGTCAACAGATAGGTTGCGACTCCGACCGGAGCGGCTAGCAAAAATGTAATGGCGTCATGGGTTTTACCGCTTGGCATGCAGTTGTATTTTGCCAGCGCCGCCAGATTTTGCAAAGCTGTTTTTTGCACCGCCCCGCATTTTGCTAGAATCAAGCTTCATAGAGATTTTCTGCTGAATAATTATCTCATCAGTTTGCGGAAGATCTCCGTCGCATGTGAAATGGCGGGGTTTTGGCACAAATTAAAAACGACGCTCGAGATGATAAAGTTCGAGCATACGCTGTTCGCGTTGCCGTTTGCTTTTCTAGGCGCGGTGCTTGCCGCAAACGGTTTGCCGACGCTTTGGCAGTGTCTCTGGATATTGCTCGCGATGGTCGGCGCTCGCTCAGCGGCAATGACCTTTAATCGCATCGCCGACAAAGATATCGACGCCGAAAATCCGCGTACTGCAAATCGCGAACTGCCGAGCGGAAAACTCTCGGTAAGATTTGCGTGGTTTTTTTTAGCGGTTTCTGTGGCCTTGTTTGAGCTCGCAGCCTACGAGCTAAATTGGCTCACCTTCGCTCTTTCACCGATAGCTCTTATCAGCGTTCTGGGTTATTCATACGCAAAACGGTTCACGGCGTTCGCACATCTTTTGCTGGGCTGGGCGCTTGCCATTTCGCCGACAGCGGCCTGGATCGCGGTTCGCGGCGCACTTGATTCCGAAGTTCCGGCGCTTTTGTCGTTGTTGGTCCTGATGTGGACTGCGGGCTTCGATGTTTTATACGCCTGCCAGGATTACGAATTTGATAAACGGACCGGCCTGCGGTCGATACCGGCGAGGTTCGGGATAAAAAATTCGCTTTGGATCGCGCGGCTGTTCCACTTTCAGGCATTCTGTGTGCTGCTTCTGCTATACGCGATCACGGGTTTGGGCTGGCTAGCGCTTGTCGGCGTTGGGCTTGTCGGAGGGTTACTTGTTTACCAGCACATGCTCGTCAAGCCAAATGATCTCAGCCGGATGAACGCTGCGTTTTTCACAACGAACGCCTTCGTGAGCGTGATATTGTTTTTAACCTTTGGCGGTGCAGTGTTGATGTCGCGATGACTCAATAACCCACAAACGCGGGTACGCCGGAAACAAAATTAAGCATTCGGTTGCCGATCATTTTTGCCCGCATTTTAAGAAAATCGGAGCGCTCGCCGTGAAACAATTCATCGACGGCCTCAGTAAAAATTTCCAGCCACCGCTCAAAGTGCACCGGCAACAGCGGCTCTTTATCATTCAGTTCGCCGTGCACCATCAGCGGATTTCGGCCGTGTTTTTGGTACGAGCCGGTCTGGAACAAAAGTGTCTCCCAAAAATCTCCGATGATCGGCAAATGATGTTTCAGATCGAGCTTCGCCACGTCGGTAAAGATATAACCGATCGTCTCATCCGTCATCGCCCGCTGATAAAAGGTCTGCATAAGCAGGTCGATGTCTTCCCTGTTTTCGATATCCTGTTTCATTGATCAAATCTTAAATTCTGTTTTGTTAGATTCACGCCCAAGGCAAAAAGAAGCAAAAATTTTATCGCGTCAAATGCGATATAGAACAAATGCAGGTTCGAATACGGCGCAGCGGTACCGTTAATGACCGCCGTCGCCCGCTCGTCAAGGACCGGGAGCAGCCAGACGGTTTCCAAGAACAGCAAACCGATGATGACCGAAAACGCGATGACGTAAAACCGGCCCTTCGGGCGGCTGCGCAGCAGCGAGACGAGCATTAGCACGGCTAAAACGATCTCGATCTTGTTCAACGTTCCGAAGATGAGCCTTCCGATGCCGAGCCCAAGGCCGAGCGTGATGCCGGGCGCCTGGAATTTGAGCGGCGCCTCCATAAAAGAGATCGCGGCTATCATCCCAAACCAAACAAAAGCAATTGCTATCTGACTAATTCTGAAGAACATATAATTAACGGTCCTAGGCCTCGGCCAGAGCCGCAACAGTCTGTCCGCTTGCCTCGTGTAAGCATCAATTCAACTGCGAACCATGACCTCGATGACCCACCATCGCCAGTCTTGTCACTCTCTCGTGCGCAAGTGCGCCGACTGCAAGCTGGATGGTCTGTCTGATATTTTCCATAAATCTAGGTCAATTACGAACAGAATATCGTTCAAATTGCCCTAAAAATATGACTTTAGTCACAAAATTCGGGATTTTTCGTGAATTTCGCGATTTATGGCAAAATATATGTGTAGAATCTTCGAGAGGATCATCCAGGTTTAATTCTGTGCGTCCAAAGCTGTCGATTCAGCAAAACTCGTTATTATTTAAGTCTTTATGCCCGTGCGGAAACGAAATATCGCCTGTTTGGAGTCTCTCTGGAACAATAAAACGGAGGATCGGTTGAATGTCATCCCCCTGCTCGAAGTCATTTCTAAGCAGTGGGGAGCAAAGGTCAGCCACTTCACCTGCAACACCCGCGAAGAACTGAATTACGACCTGCGGCTGGTCTGCAAGCGTAATTACGGCGTTCTTTACCTTGCGTTTCACGGGCTGCCGGGCAGGGTCCGGCTTCATAAGGACACTCTGACCCTTGATGAGATCGCCGAAACAATGAGGGACAAGTTTAAAGGCTGGGTCGTTCATTTCGGATCGTGCGGGACGATTCGAAGCCCGCGCGCGGTGATGAATTTTGTTGAAAAGACCGGGGTTTCGATTGTGACCGGATTTACCCGCGACGTTGATTGGATCGAATCAGCCGCGCTCGAAATGATGCTTTTTCAAAACCTGCAAAAATATTCGAGCCCCAAAGTCGCGTGTCGGAACCTTATCCAAAACCACCCCGGATTGTCAGAAAGTACTGGATTCAGGGTGTTTCCAGACCTTTTTGAATATAACGGCTTTCATAAATCAAGATAACGTTATTCTTTGCCGGGCCCGTCCGGAGTTTTCGGGATCGACAATTTCGTCCCTGTTTTCTTGTTCAATTTCTCGATGAAGTACGCAGATAAAAGCGGTGATTCTTTTTCGATGTTTTGGTGAACGAAAAAGTAAAGCTTTTTCAGGCCCTGTTTTTTCCACGCTGCTATTCGCTCGATCCAATCATCCAGCCGGTTGTAATCCGATGAATGATTTGCGCCGACGTATCTGACAAAAGCGGCCGGTGTCGTCAACCGCATGTGCATAAGGTCACGGCGTCCGGCGGTATCAACCAAAACGTTCGCGATCCGGTTCTTTTCAAGCAGATCGTAAAGTTCTGCCGCAACCTCCGGGTTATTGAACCAATCCGTGTGTCTAAACTCCATAGCCAACGGAATGTCGTATTTCCAGTTGTCGATAAACGTCCTCACGCGGTCAAAGTCTTTCGGCGCAAAATTGTTATGCATCTGCAGAAACGGAACTCCGAGCTTTTCCTGCAAATGTGAAGCGTTGCCGACATATTCGTCAACCAGATTTTCAACGTCTTTCAACCGCCGAAAATGTGAGATGTCCTGAGTAAGTTTCGGAAAAAACTTGAATCCGTCTGCCGTGTTATTTCGCCATTTTTCGAACTGTTGGGCCGAAAACTTCCTGTAAAACGTCGCGTTCAGCTCGATCGAGTTAAACTGCGAAGAATAATAAGCAAGCTCGTCTTTGGTTCCCTTCGGATAAAAGCCTTTCAGATCGGACTTGTTCCATTTGGCGCAGCCGACATAAACGTCAAAGCCGTCTCCCTTCGACTTTTCCAGTACGCGTTTGGTATCGGGATGATCAGGCGGGATGGTGAAATCTATTTCCTCGGGATCGCTTACATTTCCGAATTTCATAATAAGTTTTGTTGGATGGCCCTTTTTGGTAGAATCGTAGCATAAACCTATGCAGTTTTCATTTGACCCAGGATTAAGCACGATAGCGGAAAAGATCGAAGCTGGCGAGCGGCTGACGTTTGACGAGGGCGTCACGCTTTACAACTCACAAGATCTAAACGCCGTCGGCAAACTCGCCGATTTCGTCCGCCGCAAAAAGCATGGGCGCACGACGTATTTCAACGTCAACCGCCATTTTAACCACACGAATATCTGCGTCGCCGACTGCAAATTCTGTGGGTTCTACAAACGTGCGCGGCAAGAAGGAGCTTACACCCATTCCGTAGAAGAAGGCATAGAAATTGCTCGCTCTGCCGTAAACGAAGGCGCAACCGAGCTTCATATCGTCGGCGGGTTAAATTCAAAGCTTCCGTTCGAGTACTACACCGATCTTTTCTCGTCTCTAAAACGCGAGTTTCCAAAGCTCCATTTGAAAGCGCTGACGATGGTTGAGCTTGACTTCATGGCGCGTTTCTACAAAATGTCAGACGAAGACGTGATCGGCAAACTACATGCGGCCGGCATGGATTCATGCCCCGGCGGCGGGGCCGAGATATTTGCCGAACCGACCCGCTCGCGCATCTGCGACCACAAATGCGACGGCAATCGTTGGCTCGAACTTGCGGGCAAGGTCCACAAAGCGGGCTTAAAGACAAACGCGACGATGCTCTACGGCCATATCGAATCGATCGAGGACCGCGTCGATCATTTCATCAAACTCCGCGAACAGCAGGACATAACCGGCGGCTTTCAATGCTTTATCCCGCTCGCGTTCTATCCGCCGGGCACTGCTCTCTCGACGCTTCCCGGCCCCGACGCGATCGATAACCTGAAAACGATTGCGGTCTCACGCCTGATGCTCGACAACTTCGACCATATCAAGGCCTACTGGGTCATGCTCGGCAAAGCGACCGCCCAAACCGCCCTTCACTTCGGCGCCAACGACCTCGACGGCACCATCACCGACGGCGGCGAACTCACCCACAGCTACTCGGTCGAATCGAACAACGAGGTAAAAATGACCAAGCAGGAAATCATCCAAATGATCCAACGCGCCGGGTTTGAAGCGGTGGAAAGGGATACGGTCTATAACCGCGTCGCGGCAGTTTAACTTTGTCGCTCGGTTACGCGTTGGGCGTGACGTTCCGCGGTAGAGTTTGAGTATGGCGGATAAAAGTGATTCTGAGATTGGTCAAGATTATTTTTATGGCGATGGCGTCCGTAAAAATTATCGACGCGCTTTTCCCTTTCTCTTGAAAGCCGCCGAAACCGGCGATGTTCACTGTCAAAACCTTGTCGCCTTCTCTTACTATGAAGGACTGGGCGTGGAAAAGGACAGTCAAAGAGCTCGAATCTGGTATGAACGCGCGGCTAAGAAGGACCATCCCCAAGCTCTCTTCTCACTCGGCCTGATGTATGACAAGGGCGAGGCAGTTGAGGTTAATCCTAGGAAGGCTTTTTCATACTACAAAAAAGCCGCAGAACGTGGCGATGAGTGGGCGGCTTGTAATTTGGCGATCTGCTATTTAGACGGCATAGGCACGAGACGCAACGACGAACTCGGCATAGCCTGGATGAGACGTGCTGCAAAACAAGGAGATTCAAAGGCTCAGTTCAATTTGGGCAATGCCTACCTCGTGGGAGACGGCGTAAAGAAAAATAGCCGAAACGCTTCGATTTGGCTATCAAAGGCGGCTGAACAGGGACACAAAATGGCTAAACGAAGACTTGCCGGCATGAACGTTCGGCACGAATAGCTTTCGAAGCCCTGAAAGTGCTTTACGTAGCGGTACAAATACTTACAAACCGTTTACGATGTCCCCGACGGGGACGGATTTAATAGCGTCGGGAGAATCCCGACAGTACTTGCAGGAATTATCATCTGTCCCTGAAAGGGACGAATACAAAATGGCACAAACTCTTTTCAGCAGCTACTTTCACATCATCTTTTCGACGAAAAACCGTTTTGCGTTCATTCAACCCGAAATCGAGAACGAATTATATGCTTATATTGGTGGCATAATCCGGAATTTCGACGGTAAGTTACTCAGCGCGGGTGGGACTTCAAACCATGGCCACCTATTAGTTTCGATGAGCAAAAATCATCTCGTCCCGGACATGATCGGCGCCGCCAAGCGAGATTCATCGAAATGGATAAAAACAAAGGGCGGGATGGTTTCGAAGTTCGGCTGGCAGGATGGTTATTCGGCCTTTTCGGTTGGTCACAGGCAGATACTGGCAGTGGAGAAATATATTGGTAATCAGAAAGAGCATCATAAAAAAGAGCTTTTTGAAGATGAGATGCGGGGATTCTACGCCAAATACCGGATTGATTTTGACGAACGATATGTTTGGGATTGATCCGTCCCTTTCAGGGACGACGTTCTTGTTCGATGCGATCGTCGGGTTCCACCCGACGCTATTGAATTTATCCCTTTGCAGGGATATGCAGACCTTTGCTTGAGTTTAAGTATTGATCAAATTACCGAGGCCGTCACCGGTGCAGATCCGGCAGTTGCCAAAGGAGTTTTCGATGCTATGACGACGATGAAAAAGATCGATATCGTCGCAATCGAAGCCGCCCGGCACGGTTGAGTTGCAGTTATCGATACAGATTCTATGAACCAATTGAACCGCGACCGAAAAAAAGCCTGGAAAACTGAACAGAAGGTTCTGGCAAGAAACACTTTTCCGTTGTCTGACGAACTCCTTGAATCGCTTTTCAAGTTCGTGGAAACGTCTGTTGATGCGAACGGTTGCGACCACTCGCGTCGGTTCACGGAAAAATGGCTTGGCTTGAATAAAGTGTCCCCAGAATCAGTTCTCCGTTGGCTGGAACCAAATGGTGGTTTCTGCGATTGCGAGGTAATTTTTAATGCCATGCAACACTGGCGAGAGAATCGGGATATAACAAAAACGTTATGAGCGATACAACCACCCTGATCTCCGCGTTGGAGACGGCCCCGGGCGTGATCATCCCGCTGATCCGGGAGGTGCCGCCGCAGATCCTGAAGCGTCGTCCGAGCCCGGCGAAATGGTCGGCTTACGAGCACGCCTGTCACCTGTCTCAGTCTGACGCTCCGTTTCTAGGACGGCTCGATCTGATCTTGTCCACACCGGAGCCATACATTGAGTCAATCGAAAATTCTCCAGAGGACGAGGCAGGCGCACTGCTCGATATTGATCTGGACGAGAGTCTCGACAGGTACGTACGCGAGCGAGCGGATCTCATCAAGAGAGTGAAGAAACTGACGCCGGAAGAATGGCAGAAAACTGCCGAACATGAAGCGTTTGACCATTATTCGGTATTTATCATGTTCCGGCATTTGCTGAATCACGAGATGCTCCATGCCTACAGGATCGAAGAGCTGCTGC
>DATJGV010000075.1:0-8890 GCA_035494575.1 Pyrinomonadaceae bacterium
TTGAGATTGTCGTCGGTATAGGTTTTTCGGCAAACGGGGCAAATTTTCATCGTCGTGGTCCTTTCGGGTCAGAATGAAACGAAACCGATTCGGTTGTATTATACGCATTAACGGCCTGAAATACGAGCCGAAATTATCTCCGAAATTGTACAACAAAGAGTACGATCGCCCACAACCGAAGGTTCCGCAACACCGAATGTCGGCTCGCTTCACTCCTGTTTTATCGATAACACTTAGCACGATCTATGATACAATATTTTCGGCTGTTTGCGTCCCGCCCGATCTTTGAAAAGCCGTTTGCCGCCGGCGGCCGCAAAAAAATCGCAAAACGATGGGACAAGTGGGACAAAATGCTAACTCTTTTAATTTTAATATATTGCGTGTCCCAAGACTTGTCCCAGACTGTCCCAACCTGGGACAAAATTTGGGTTAAACAAGCAGGCTTGAGCCGCAGCGGCCGCAGAATTTTATGTGGGCCGGGTAGGCGCCGCCGCATTTTTGGCAGACGCGTTCGGCTTGCGGAGGAATCGATGAAGCTTGTGCGAAGGTCCGGAAACCTGCGGGCTGTAAGGACGGAGCAATGGCCGGCGGCGGGAGGTTCAGCCCGCAGCGGCCGCAGAATCTGGAATTGCGCGGCAATGCGGCCGCGCAGCGCGGGCACGGAAACGTGTCAGCAGCGTCACCCGGACTGACAAGGACGAACGAGCGCCCGCCGCAGCGGCCGCAGAATTTTGCTCCCTCGGCAAACCGCGAATTGCAGGTCGTGCACGCAACGATGCCGGGCATCATGCTCGATTGGCCCGCGCTGCCGCTGCTGCTTGCCCCTTGCGAAGGCGACGGCTGGCTGGCCGTGCCGTGAAGTGCTTTCAGTTGGGCCTGAATGACCTGTTCGTTGCCGCCTTCGCGAATCTCGATGACGCGTTCGTCGTCTTTTTCGCCGGCCTTTGAAACGCGCAGGATGTGCTGCCCGACCGGAATGTCCGAAAGCACGACGCGTCCCGAACTGCCGATGCTTCCCTTTCGCTCGTCGTCAACGTAAACTTCGGATTTTACCGGGCCGAGAATGACAAGCCGCGACATGCCGGCGCGACGGCTTTCGTCAACGTCTTCCGCGGCGTTTTCGAGGTCAGATATCCATTCGCTGACCGAAGGCGGACGCTTTGCTGGATCGATCTCAAGGGCACGCATTATCACACGCTCGACATCCGCCGGAATGTCCGAGCGGATCGACGAAAGCGGCGGTGGCGTGTGCATTATTTTCTGCATCACAAGCTGCATCAGGTCGCCGGTGAACGGCGTTTTGCCGCCCAGCATCAGATATGCGATCGTGCCCAATGCGTACAGGTCGGCCCGTGCGTCCACGCCCGTTTCCGGCTGCATCTGCTCGGGCGACATGAACTCGGGCGTTCCGATAATGCCGCGTGACGACGGCGTTGCGTTCGAGCTGGCGTCCGTTACGGTTTGGTTAACGATCTTTGCAAGGCCAAAATCGCCGACCTTTATAAAGGCCTCGGAATTCTTGCCCTTCTGCATTATGAAGATGTTGGCCGGTTTGAGATCGCGATGCAGAATGCCGATGTCGTGCGCCGCTTCGACGCCGTCGGCGATCTGACGAAGCAATCTCACGGCCCGCTTCACGGGCAAAGTTCCCTCGCGGCGAAGCAAACGGTGAAGCGTTTCGCCCTCGACATATTCCATCACGAGATAGAAAACGCCGTCGCGGGTTTCGCCAAAATCGGTGACGCTTACCGTGTTAGGATGCTGGATCGACGCGGCGGCCTGCGCTTCGCGGCCAAACCGGGCGATGGCTTCACCTTCCTGAAGGTCTTCGCTGTTCAATAGGTCCTGACGGACCGTTTTTACCGCAACACGACGCGTGTCGAATTTTTTGTCGCGAGCGAGATAGACTTGCCCCATCGCACCGCGACCAAGACGTTTTTCGATGAAGTAACGGTCCGCGAGAAGCTGCGTACCAGGCAACGTTGTTCGCAGCTCGATCTGATCGTGCGGACACTGCTGCACGTCATCGGGAAAACAAAGCTCGCATTTTGAACATTCTTTCATATTGCGCAAACACGCATCGCGGCTAAAACAAAGACTGCCAGTTAATTATTTAATTAGTAATTGTTAATTAAATAATTAAACAGCGGGTAATTTCTTTTCGGAGAACAAGCCAAGAATATCAAGGCTCTTAGTTTTTCGAAAACTATTCTAGCCGAAGAAAGAACGAAAGTTTAATGCGGATTTTGCGTTTTGGACATCGAAAATGTTTGTTGCTATAATCCGATTTTGTTTTTGGGTCGTTAGCTCAGTTGGTAGAGCAGCGGACTCTTAATCCGCGGGTCGCAGGTTCGATCCCTGCACGGCCTACCAAAAATAACAGGATCAAGCTCGTCGGTTGATGACGAGCTTTTCTGTTTAACATCGATGAAGATCATCGGACTCTTAGAGGACCTAAACTTTATCACGCCATTTCAATACTTCTTCACGTAAGATCGGATTTTGCTGAAAGCTGCCCGTCTGCCCATGAGCCGCGGTTGCCCGCTGGATGTGCCAGTAACTCAGCCCGAGTTTGCCCATTGCGCGAAGGTAGCGACTGCGTGCAAAAAACTTTCCGCCGAACAGTCCGCCAAGCAGCCAACCCGAACTCTTGAACGCAGATGTCGCGATGGCGCCGTGGTCCGCCGGAATTAAGCCACGGGCAATATCGATCGCCAGCATCTCTTTCAGAATTTTGTTCTGGCGGTGCATTATGTAGAACGCAAAGCCGACAAAGATCAGGAAAAACGGCACTTCCAGAATGAAATAACCGACAACAAATCCGCCCAGGCCGCCGAGTACGGCCATTCCGTTCCAAATGGCGTGCAGCGTGACCGCGCCGAAATATCCCAAAACCGGAGCGATAACGCGAACCAGTTTGTTGTGCGATTCACGCGAGATGCCGCAGCCGATGCCGGTCATTGACGTGAAAGTAACGTGGGCGAACGGCGACATTATGCCCCGAACAACGAATAATGCGATCAGCCCTTGCGAACCGCTGGCGACGATCGCGGAACCATAATAAAGGACGTTTTCAACGGTCGCGAAACCAAGCGCGATCACGCCAGCGAACACAATTCCATCCAGAATATCGTCGAAATAACGCCGGAAGAAAATAAGCAATATCAAGAGCCCAACGCCCTTGGATCCTTCCTCGAAAAGCGGTGCCGATATTACGGCGCCGACCACTTGTCCAGCAGCAGGTGAGACAGCGATGGCGACGGCCGACCCAAGAATTGTATTAACGAAAAACGATACTATGACCGCAACAAGTGCTCCCCAGCAGAATGCCAGCCCCAAGAGCCATGAGGGTTCGGGATCATAGCGGTCAAGCCAGATCAAAGGCAGGATGTAGATCGCGGCCGGAGTAAACGCGACAACAAATGCGATCAAGGCGGCCTGAACCGCATCAACCAGTGTCGCTTGGGCGCCGAGGCTCAAGACAATGATCCCACATACGATCGCCACCAAAAATGCGATCACAGCGAGAACGACGAGAACGCCGAGAATCCTTCCAGCCTTGCCAGTTGGTGCGGGTTTCGCTGTATCAAGATTTCCCAAGCCAAGATGAGCTATCGAATTTTGCACGCTGACCGGCTGCTGATCGGCGATCTTATTAAATTGCTCGACCTGCCACTGGCGGAAATCCTGCGATGCCGGATCGCTTTGAGCCGTTGGGATCGACGCCTGTGGCGCCTCGATGTTTATCGTAGCGGTCGTGCCGTTCTTTCCGAACTGCACCTTGTCGCCAGACGCCAATTTTGCCGTCTGGACACGCTCGCCATTTACAATCGTACCGTTTGTGCTCTGATTATCTGTGATGTAAAAACCGTCGGGCTTTGCCTCAATAAATGCGTGCTGTTTTGAAGCGATCCGCTCTGAGATCGGGTCGAACCGGATACTGCAATTCTCAGTACGTCCGATGGTCAAAAAACCGCTTTCGAGGACGTAGCTGTGGCCGGCAAGCGATCCGCTATCGATGGTCACGGTCAATTTCATAGTGCAATCATAAAATCAAAAAGCCCAAAGTCAAGCGTTGCCTTAACTTCGGGCCGGTATGTGTAAGAATTTTTCGGTTTTAGGATGCTACCTGATGATGAGATGCTTCGCGCATAACCAGGTCAAATGTGCCGGGCTCGACCTTTCGGAAGCGCCGATTGCGATTGAGCGATACCGCGATCGAGATGGTCGGATTGTTACCCTTAAACTCCATTCCGCCCGCAACCAGCAAATTGTAAAGCTCGTTTACATGCAGCGGTTTGCCCGCCTCACGAAGCAAAAGAGTGCAGGCCTGAGTGATGGTGCGGTCAGAAAAGCGATGGCTGATAGGTTCAATGTTTGTTGCGATGGAAGGAACCCGGTTTTGGTTAATATAAGTAACCGGATTACTGCGCCCGTACCCACCCGAGACCGCGTTGCGGCCCGATGCGGCACGAAGCGGCCGTCGCACCTCTTGCCGTGCCTCGTAATCGTCCTCGATCCGAGCCGTTTTGCCCAAACTCAGGATCCTGTTGCCCGAACGCATCGTAACCAACAAACTGTCGATAGCGGATTCGGTCTGAGCCGCGCTGTTCTCAAGCGCTTCGATCTCCTGCTTCAGATGTTCAGACTCGTTCTCAACCTCGCGCAGCCGCGCCATCAGACGGTTTTGAGCGTTCCGCGTCTGACGCAGACTTTGTTCAAGTGTTGCTATAAGGTTTTCGTCTAACATCTTAAAAACAATTAACTTAACGAATCAGGCAGTTGGCTTGTTCATTACGCGGGGATGCAAACATCGTTACGAGCTTCGGTCAATTACAAATTTTGGAATGCCCTCCAAAGCAAAACGATACTCTGTTTCGGCTAAAACTTCAAGGTTTTTTCGTGCGGCTTCTGCGTACTGTGCGGCTCGGGTTCGAACGGTTTCGAGAATCTGATGCTCGAACAGTTTTTCAGACAATTCGTTTCTTGAATCGTCAGAATATTCGCCGTCGAAGGTGATTTGTTCAAGTGTTGCATTAATTGAAGAATCAACCTGACGTAGCAAAATCAACGGTAACGTGAGTTTCCCTTCGAGCAGGTCGGCGCCGGCCGCCTTGCCAAGATCGCGCTCGCTGCCAGTAAAATCAAGCAGGTCGTCGGCAAGCTGGAACGCGATGCCGAGGTTCATTCCATAATCACGAAGAGCTTCCTGAACTGCCTCACCGGCATTCGCCAAGATAGCTCCGATCTCGCAGCAAGCCGACATCAGATACGCCGTTTTTCGCCGCAGGATGTCGAAATATTCATCCTCGCTGATGTCGAGCTTGCCGATCGTCGTCAGCTGTATCAGCTCGCCCTCGGTCATTTTTCTCGTCAGTCGCGTCAGAATATCGAGTATCGCAAGCGAACGCTCCTTAAGGCTCGTCTCAAAAGCCGACATATAAAGCCAATCGCCCATCAGCACGGCTGTTTGGTTGCCAAAGCGAGCATTGACCGAGGCTTCGCTGCGGCGCAGGCTCGCATTGTCTATAATGTCGTCATGAACCAGCGTCGCGGTGTGAAGCATCTCCATCACGGTCGCAAGCCGTATAACATTATCCCCGCGGCCGTTTCCGCCCGCCGCGTAAGCCGATAGAATCAAAAGTGCCGGTCGCACACGCTTCCCGCCCGACGAGCGCAGATATTCACCAAGATAATCGATGACCTGAATATTCGACGCGGCCTGACGCTCGTATTCGGTCTCGACCAGATTCAATTCGGTTTTTATGAGACCGAAAATTCTCTTGGCGGTCGTCCTGACGTCGGCTTGTTCTTTAATTGGAGCAAAAGTCGGCATTAGTTAATTCGTACGGTAATTATCGAAACTCATATCGATCCCGAAATCCTTAGCTTTCAATTTCGCGATAACGTCCTGAAGTGTGTCGCGGTCTTTACCGGAAATGCGGACGGTTTCGCCCTGGATCGACGCCTGGACTTTGAGCTTCGAGTCCTTGATAAATTTTACGATCTCTTTTGCCTTATCGGTCGGAATTCCCTGTTGTATCTTGACGAGTTGCCGGACCGTGCCGCCGGCGGCAGGTTCGACCTTTTGATAATCAAGTGCCTTGAGCGAAATGCCACGTTTTACAAGCTTTCCCTGCAAGATTTCGTTCATATTTCGCAGCTTGGTTTCGTCCTCGGCCGCAAGCTGGAGGTCTTTTCCAAGCATCTCAACGGTGGCTTTGCTGCCTTTGAAATCAAAACGCTGTGAAACCTCTTTTGTCGTCTGATTTATTGCGTTTGTGACCTCGGCGTAGTCTGTTTTTGAAACAATGTCGAATGAGTTCTCTTTTGCCATAAGGGATATACTACACCGCCGAGACGCCAAGACGGAGAGGAATGGAAGAAACTGGCAGTCTGGCAGCCGCGATTTTCATTTTTCTCGGCGTATCAGCGTCTCGGCGGTAAATTTCAAATTAAAAAAGTCCAAAAAGTTTTTCGTCGTTGCGGCTGCGAGTGTCCCCAATTCGACACCATAAAAATCAGCCAGAAACTGCGCCGTGTGAACAACCAAACCTGGCTCATTTCGCTTACCTCGGAACGGAACTGGCGTGAGGAACGGGCAATCGGTTTCGATCAGTAATCTGTCCAACGGAACGACTTTTGCGGCATCGCGAAGATTGTCGGCTTTTTTGAATGTCACATTCCCCGCAAAAGATATCAAAAACCCAAGTCGCATAAGGCTCTCGGCCATTTCGGGAGTGCCGCCAAAGCAATGCATTATTCCACCCGGAAATTCTGCATCTGAGCATTCTTCCGTCAGAATCTCGACAGTCTCATCGTTAGCATCGCGGCTGTGAATAATTATCGGCAGTTCGAGTTCCCTTGCCTTTTTTATCTGTCGGCGAAATACGCTGATCTGAATATCGCGCGGGCTGTGGTCATAATAAAAGTCGAGACCGATCTCGCCCCAGGCAACTACCTTCTTGCTTGATTTTGCGAGGTCAACAAGATGGCTTTCCGCCTTTTCGTCGTACAGCTTTGCATCGTGTGGATGGACACCGACCGATGCGTACACATTTTCGTACTTTTCGGCAACCGCAACTGCCCGCCGAAAATCATCCGAATGCGGATCGCCCGTTCCGATATTCAGCATCGCGGCAACACCAGCGTCCTTGGCCCGCTGAACAACATCGTCACGGTCCGCATCAAACTGCTCGCCGTCAATATGGCAGTGAGAATCAATGAGGATCATCTGCTTTTGTTCTCGTTACTCTAGTCAAGGATGTCAGACTCAACACTAATTATTCGCTGTCGGCGAAGAAGCAACTTCCCTTAATTCGTCAATACCCATGATTCATTTCAAGCGCGCGCCAATTTTCACATCTTCCAAAAACGTAGCGATCGCCGGTGTGTCATCTTCAGTAAGCGATGCGGCGCAGATCATTCCTTGGGATTCAAGGCCACGCATTTTTCGAGGTTTCAGGTTGGCAACAACGACGACTTTTCGGCCGATAAGTTTTTCAGGTTCGTAGTATTCGGCAAGGCCTGCGAGGATCTGGCGCGGGTTTTCCTCGCCCAGATCAACTTCGAATCGGAGCAGTTTGTCGGCTTTCGGCACTCGCTCGGCAACCTTTATTTCGCCGACGCGGAGTTCGACCTTGGAAAAGTCGTCGATGGTGATGAAATTATCCACATCCCCCGTTTCATTGGATGATGTTAAACCACCCGCTACCGCAGGTGGTACTGACCGTGCTTGCGGTGCCAACGCGGCTGATTCTCCATCCCGTCCACTGGGTACCGACGACTGACCACTGTCTTCTATCTCTTTCATAACTTTGCTTTTATCAATTCTTGGAAAAACGGCTTCGGTTTCGCCGATCTTTGTGCTGGCTTCGAGCTGCCCCCAAGTTAAAGTAGCAGGATCGACTGCCGAGACTTTATCATCCAGACCAATTTGCGAGTAGATGCTCTGCGAAGCGGCCGGCATTACCGGATACAACATCACGGACAGCCAACGCAGGGTTTCGGTCGCGCGGTACAGTACGGCGTTCAGCGTTTCCGCCTGTTTTTCATCTTTTACAAGTTCCCATGGTTTGGCGTCCGAGATCATCTTATCGATCCGTGCAATGACCGTCCATAGAACTTCGAGAGCGTGGCTGAACTCAAAACTATCGAACCGCCGCAGGAATTCGTCCCGTGCGTGTTCGACCACCGAAACGATGTCCTGCCCGTCCGGGTCGATACCGGCACGGCGTGCGTGGATATAGTTTTCTTCGGCGATCTTGCCGCTCGGAACGACGCCCTCGCGATATTTATTGATCATCGAAAATGTGCGACTGGCGAGGTTGCCCAAGCCGCTTGCAAGGTCGGCATTTGCACGGTCGATGAGCATTTCGTAGCTGAATTTTCCGTCCTGGCCGAAAACCATTTCGCGAAGCAGAAAATACCGTATCGCGTCGATCTGAAAATGCTCATGCAATACGTCGACTTCGATCACGTTTCCGAGTGTTTTGCCCATTTTTCGGCCGTCGGCGTCGAGCCACATACCATGTGCATAGACGAGCTTTGGCAGTTCGATACCCGCAGCAAGTAAAAACGACCACCAGTAAATGGTGTGAAATCGAAGAATGTCCTTACCCACCAGATGCATCGCGGGCCAGTATTTGTTAAACCCGGACGTTTCCGAATTGCCGTAGCCGATCGCGGTTATATAGTTCGACAACGCGTCAAGCCACACGTACATAACGTGATTTTCGTCACCAGGAACGGACACGCCCCATGATACCGATGTTTTCTCACGGCTGATCGATAGGTCCTGCAAACCGGTTTTGATAAACGATACGACCTCGTTGCGGCGTGCATCGGGTCGAATTCGCAGCGGGTCATTTTCGATTATCTCGAGCAGCGT
>DATJGV010000076.1:0-7178 GCA_035494575.1 Pyrinomonadaceae bacterium
AACATCGCCGCTCTTGTCGCAGGTGTCGTCAAAGTAACGCCGCAGCCGCTGCAGCCAGTCTAACTTGAACGTAAATTTGTCGCTCCAAAGCTCGGTGCCGTTCGGGATGTAGGTGTTAACTATGCGGACGCCGTTGACCGTCGCGGCGATCATGCGTTTGGGTGATTCGTCATCGTCATCGGGGAAATTTTTCTGCACGTCGTCGATCTCGTATTTTGAGAGGATGGCAACGCCGTTGTACGATTTTTGCCCGTAAAAAGCTGTATGATAGCCGGCATCGTGAATCTCCTGATACGGAAATTTTTCATCGACGCATTTCGTTTCCTGCAAACAGACCACATCGGGCTGAGCCTCGGCGAGCCAGGGAAGCATTTGCGGAAGGCGGACGTTTATCGAATTGACATTCCAGGTAGCAATTTTCATTAAGTTATTTTTACCACAGAGACACCGAGAGCACAGAGGAGGCAAAACCGCTCAAACTACCGGTTCAGGCTGTTTCGTTCCCAAAAAACTCCGTCTGAAAAACCTTGGATGGACCTATCTGTCTCCGCCATTTCCAGCCGCTTTTCGGCGAGCATGCAATACAGCTCATCGGATTCGATCGCTAAAAAATTGCGGCCAAGTTTTTTTGCGACGACAGCCGTCGTTCCGCTGCCTGCGAACGGGTCGAAGATCACATCGCCCTCATTCGTGCTTGCAAGTACGATCTTTGCCAAAAGTTTTTCCGGCTTTTGCGTCGGGTGGTCGGTGTTTTCGGGCATCGACCAAAACGGCACGCTCAAGTCGGTCCAGATGTTGGACGGATGCGTCGTTCTGAAATTTCCGTCGCCGCTTTTGTCCCAGTCCTTCGGCTTGCCGTTTTCCGTATAAGGCGCGAGGACGCGGCGTTTTACCTTTACCATATCGAGATTGAAGGTGTACTCGTCCGACTTTGTGAAAAACCAGATGTCCTCAGCGGCGTTTTTCCAGTTTCGTTTTGCTCCGCGTCCCTTTTCCCGTTCCCACGTGATGCGGTTTTGCAGCGTGAAATATTTCATACCAACGCGCTCGATCGCCGACGACGACCGCCAGTCGCCGCAGATATAGATCGAAGCCGTCGGCTTGAGCAGCCGCGCGCACGGAGCGATCCACGATTCCAGCCATCTCTCGTACTCGTCCAACGACGAGCGTCTAAAGTTCTCTTTCCCAAAATCTTTAGTGAGATTGTATGGCGGATCTGCAAACAAAAGGTCAAAGCTGTGCTCGGGCAGTTTCATCACGACTTCGAACGTGTCGCCGCAGACGATCCGGTTGCGGACACCGGCGAGCTCTTTTCCGTTTTCGCAGCGAAAAACGCGCGGGCGATACCGCTCGACGTCGCCCTCTGAAAGCACAATAGTGCGGTTTCGCGGCGCCCTGATTTTTTCCTTTTTTACGGTGGGCTGCATACCGGTTCTTGATGAAAACTCTAACATAACGAAAAGCCTTTAAAAACCGCCAAACCGGCGAATTTTAAAGCCCGGCGCTTGCTTGACCGTCAAAATAGCGCGTGCTAATCTTATATCTTTTAAGTACGGGGCGGTTTTGAGCCTTATTTTAATAGTTTTTTATTTACACGAATATGTTTTTGCTGGCATTTGCCGAAGAAACCATCCAACTCTTTCCTGACGGTACGATCTTTGTCCATATCGCGTTCATCCTGCTGATGATTTGGATATTGAACCGCACGTTTTACCGCCCGATCAACCGGGTGCTGACAGCACGCGAAAACGCTAAGGGCGGAAAGGGCAGCGAAGCCGAAAACATTCTTCGCGACGCCGGAGAAAAAGAAGCAGCTTACAACAATGAAATGCTCGATGCTCGAAGCAAAGGCTATGAGCTGATCGAGGCGGAACACACAGCGGCCGTCCAGGCGCGTGATGAAAAACTCGGCACCGCGAAACGCGAAGTTACCGAACGCCTTGCGAGCGAAAAGAGCGAATTGGAACGGCAGGTGGCGGCGGCCAAAGCGACCGTTGAGCAGCAGGCCGACGAAATGGCCGAAAAGATCGCGTCGAATATCTTAAAAGCGTAGGGTGCGGGGAAACGTGGCCGATAGGAGATATCGACTACAGCTTAGCGAACTAAAATATTAAATTATCACCTGTTCCTTTTAGTGTTATTTTGTGTTGTTTAGTGGTTCCCGTCTTTATATATTCTGAAACCGCGAAGTTACACGAAACAACACGAACCATATAAAGGATTTAGTTTCATTACCAGGTCACAAAAATATTCCCTTTTTATATGTTTGCGTTTATATACAGTCTGGTTTTATTCGCTGCCGAGGGCGGCAGCAGCGGGTTCATGAAGTTTTACAACGACTACCTGAACATCCCCGGGTTTGAAGCGTGGAAATTTCTCAACCTCGCCATTTTTCTCGGAATTCTAATTTATCTGTTAAATAAGCCGCTCGGTGAGGCGTTCAGAGCAAAACGCGAAGTGATCCGCGCCGAACTCATCAAAGCCGAACAGGAAAAACAGGCCGCGCTTGAAAAGTTGGCCGCAGCCGAAGCAAAGCTCACATCGCTCGAAAACGATAAGAACGCCATTCTCGATCAAGCCCGTCGGGAGGCTGAGGCCGAAAGATCGCGTCTTGCTGAACAGACCGATCTTGAAATTCAAAAACTTCGCGCACAGACCGAAGGCGAGATCGTCCGCATCGGCCAGATCGCACGCAACGACCTTCGACGGTTTTCGGCCGCAGAAAGCGTTCGGCGTGCCGAGGAAAAACTACGGGCCCGGATCGATGGCCCAAGTGACGCCCGTCTTGTACGAGCCAGCATAAACGAGATCGGAGGGCTGAACTAGAATGAGTGTCGAAACCATAGCACGCCGCTACGCGTCCGCCCTTGCCGATGTCGTTATAAAAACAGGCGAAATCGAAACCGTAAGATCAGAATTAAAAGGCTGGGAAGGCATGATCAGGTCGAACACAAACCTGCAGGACGCCCTTGGCAATCCCGCCATTCCGCAGGCCGCAAAGGAACGCGTTCTCGAAGAATTGTTAAAGCGCTCGACCCCGTCGAAAACCACGTCGAATTTTCTGCGGATCCTGTTGAAAAACGACCGTTTGATGGGCCTTGACGAGATCAATGAACGGTTCGCAACCGTGCTGGAGGAACGCAGCGGAGTAGTTTCTGCGAACGTTACGTCGGCACGCGAACTTCCCGACAGCGAAAAGTCCGAGCTTCGCTCGAACCTCGAAAAACTGACCGGCAAACGGCTGAACATCAATTTTGGCATAGACGAAAATATTATCGGCGGCGTCGTAACACGCATCGGCTCGACCGTGTACGACGGCTCCGTCAGAACGCAGTTACAGAATTTAAAAGAACAGTTAGTAAATGGTTAGTGGACGGTGATCGGTGGTCAGTGGCCGGAAAATGGCATGCTGACCGCTGGCCACAGTTCGCTGTCCACTGATAAAGATATGGAAGCAATTAAAGCAAACGAGATCAACGAGATCATTCGCGCTCAGATAGAAAATTTTGACACGAGCATGACCGTCGACGAAGTCGGCACGGTCATCAAGGTCGGCGACGGCATCGCCGAAATTTACGGCCTCGAAAAGGTCATGGCCGGCGAGCTGCTCGAATTCCCGCACGGCGTTCGCGGCCTCGCGCTCAACCTTGAAGAAGACAAGGTCGGCTGCGTGCTCTTCGGCGATTTCCAGAAGATCAAAGAGGGCGACGAAGTAAAACGCACCCGCCGCATCATGAGCGTGCCCGTCGGCGACGCGCTGATCGGCCGCGTGGTTGACGCTCTCGGCAACCCGATCGACGACGGCGGCGAGATCGTGACTGACACCTATTATCCGGTCGAACGGATCGCTCCGGGCATTATCGACCGTCAGCCGGTTAAAGAGCCGCTTCAGACGGGTCTGAAGGCCATCGACTCGATGGTGCCGATCGGCCGCGGACAGCGCGAATTGATCATCGGGGACCGCCAAACGGGTAAAACCGCCGTCGCGATCGACACGATCATCAATCAGAAAGGCAAGGACGTTGTCTGTATTTACGTCGCTATCGGCCAAAAGCAATCAACCGTTGCACAGGTTCGCCAAAAGCTTGAAGAATTTGGCGCGATGGATTACACGATCATCGTTTCGGCCACCGCGTCCGATCCGGCGGCGATGCAGTTTCTGGCTCCGTACTCAGGCTGCGCGATGGGCGAATATTTCCGCGACAACGGCCGCCATGCTTTGACGATCTATGACGATCTTTCGAAACAGGCTGCAGCGTACCGCGAGATCTCGCTTCTGCTCCGCCGTCCTCCGGGCCGCGAAGCATATCCGGGAGACGTTTTTTATCTCCACTCACGCCTGCTCGAACGCGCTGCAAAAATGTCAGACGCGCGCGGCGGCGGCTCATTAACGAGCTTGCCGATCATCGAAACGCAGGCCGGCGATATCTCGGCCTACATTCCGACAAACGTTATCTCGATCACCGACGGCCAGATCTTTTTGGAATCCGACCTGTTCAACTCGGGCGTGCGTCCGGCTATCAACGTCGGTAACTCGGTTTCGCGCGTGGGCGGTTCGGCCCAGATCAAGGCGATGAAACAGGTCGCTGGTACGCTGCGTATCGACCTTGCACAGTTCCGCGAGCTCGCGGCATTTGCACAGTTCGGCTCGGACCTCGACAAAGCCACTCAGGCGCAGCTCGAACGCGGCCGCAGGCTGACCGAGATCCTTAAACAGCCGCAATACCGCCCGATGGAGGTCGAGGAACAAGTTTTCATCATCTGGACCGTCACGAACGGATTGGCTGACGACGTCGCTGTCGAAAACCTGAAGCGGTTCGAAGAAGAGCTCACGGCCTTTGCGAAAACTTCGCATCCGGCCGTGCTTGCGACCATTCGCGATAAGAAAAATATCGACGATGACCTGAAGGCTCAAATGAAGGAAGCTGTCGAAGATTTCAAATCGACGCGATGGGAAGCAGCTAAAGTAGCGGCAGCCTAGCAATTTAGGATTTGGGAATGCGGATTGCGGATTTGTCAGTATCCCCGTGGTAGCGATTGATTAAAGATTGGCTACTAGCAATCCAAAATCGAAATATGGCAAGTTTGTTAGACATGCGCCGGCGCATCAAGTCGGTAAAAAACACGCAGCAGATCACCAAGGCTATGAAGATGGTGGCCGCTGCAAAATTGAAACGCGCGCAAGACCGAGTGACCGCTTCGCGGCCTTATGCCGTCAAGATGACGGACGTGCTCAGCGGATTAAGCGCGAAGGTCGCGGACGAATTTTCACATCCGCTCCTCGACGCCCGCGGTGACGAAAAATACCTGATCGTGCTGGTCAGCGCCGACAAAGGCCTCGCCGGCGCGTTCAACGCGAACGTCATCAAAGCGACGCAGGCTTTTCTGAATGAAAATCAGGGCAAGACGGCGGAAATGATACCGGTCGGACGCAAAGGCCGCGATTTTTTCAAACGCCGCAATGTCGTGTTTACCGAAGAGTATATCGGTCTGACCGGCAGCGGACAGGTCAAGCACGAAGACGCCGTCGCGATCGCGAACAACGTTATCAAAACCTTTACCGAAGACACGTCGATCGATAAGGTTTTCCTCGTTTTTACCGAATTCAAAACCGTTCTGTCGCAAAAACCTGTGATCGAACAGCTTTTGCCGATCCCACGCGCCGTTGCCGATGAGGCGGCCGACACGGCGTCCGCGCAGGCCGAATACATCTACGAGCAGCCCGCGTCCGAGATCTTCGGCCGCCTGCTGCCCAAACAGGTCGAAACGCAGATCTACCGCGGCATGCTCGAATCGGTCGCATCCGAACAGGGCTCACGAATGACCGCAATGGATTCGGCGTCGAAAAACGCCGGCGAATTGATCGACACCCTGACGCTCAACATGAACCGCATCCGCCAGGCAGCGATCACCAAGGAGATCATCGAGGTCGTCTCGGGCGCCGCCGCTTTATAGGTTAGCTCGAATGATCGGTTCGGCTCGCGAAAGCGCCTGTCGTAAATTGCCCCGTGCTTCAGCGCGGGGTTTATATTTTGCGCACAAGCGCAAGCCCGTGTAACGGGCGACAAACGCATGCCGTTGAATATTTGTAATCACTATCGGTTTCATATATCCTTTCCCTGCTTTTTCGTTTTCAAATTCAAGATCAAACATCAGGAGGGAATCTATGGTTTTAGGTATTGGCGGATTGTTAATGCTTATTTGCGTCATTTGGTTTGTGGTCCTGAGTGTCCAGCTTGGAACGAGTACCGGTGAAAAGCTGATCTGGGTTATCGTGAACATTTTGTTTCAGCCGATTGCCGGCATTATCTTCTTCTTTGTAAAAAAAGCCGGTTTGATACCGATGATCTTGGGAATAATCGGTGTGGTATTCTACGGATACGGCATGTTCACATCGGTAAGCGAATTGATGCCGCCGAGGTAATGAAGATCAACGGTTTTGACTCCTCAGAGTGGCGCGCTAGGCTTCTTGCATACGCGCCGCTTTTTTTGTGGATGGCATTGGTTCTCGGGCTGTCGTTCGGCGAGGCCTCGATGTCCGAAACCTCGCGCATCATTCGTCCGCTTCTCAAATTCCTCTTTCCGAATGCGCCGGAGGCGACCATCACCGCCTATCACGCATTTATCCGAAAATCCGCGCACTTTACCGAATACGCGATCCTCGCATTTTTCGCCGTCCGCGCTTTTTCCTTCACTTCGATCAAGTTTATAAAAAACGGCCGATTCTGGCTCGCCGTCGTTCTCGTTCTTCTAGTCGCGGCGACCGACGAATTTCACCAGAGCTTCGAACCGTCCCGCACCAGCTCGATCTACGATGTCCTGCTTGACTGCACCGGCGGGGTGACGATGGTTCTTTTCTACTGGCTTTTCACAAAATTCCGAAAGTCACAGCCGCCCAACCGCCTTTGGTAACAGCCGGGTTTCCCGGCTATACGACTGGTAGAATCAAAAAAAAATCGCGGCCGGACTGGACAAACGGAGTACAATAGTTAAAACGGTAAGAGGTCGGGCATCACCATGTTGAACGGCAAGATCATAAAATCTCTCCGAGGAGCGGTTTTCGGCGCGCTGGCGATCTGTCTGCTTTCAGGATCGCTGCTGGCGCATCCCGGATCGGGTATCGCAGTTGACCGCCTTGGGCAAGTTTATTTTCTCGACACCGGTTCCGGCCTGTGGAA
>DATJGV010000077.1:0-12485 GCA_035494575.1 Pyrinomonadaceae bacterium
AAGAGCCCCTTCCGGCTTATTCGACCGAGAATGCGGTCGTGGTAGATCTGAAGCCAAAAGCCTAAGCATCAAAAAAGATCAAATTTCCGTCACTCCCGTCAATTTTGCGATTGTCGGGATTTTTATTTTGGTATATAACCAATGTTGCCAATTACAGTTTAGTTAATTTTTATTTTCCCCGGCGAAGGGGTTGTATTATGGGAATTCTTCAAAACGCCTCTCACTGTGTCTTCCACGAGATATCTAGTTTCAAGGAGTATTTATATGTCTCAATCAGTTCAAACGGCACCGATCAACGAAGATAAAATGCAGGCTTTTCTAGGGAAGGTCGTTACCGATTTTGGAGCCTCGCTAAGCTCTGTTCTCGCGTATATCGGGACCAAGCTTGGCCTATATCAAGCCCTTGCACAATCGAACGGGCTAACCCCGGCAGAATTAGCAGAAAAAACGGGAACTACGGAGCGTTATGTTCGAGAGTGGCTGCTCAATCAGGCCGCCGGCGAATATGTACACTACGACCCGGCGACGGGTAAATATTCGCTCTTGCCAGAACAGGCCGTGGCTCTGACGGACGAGACCAGCCCGTTCTATGTCGGCGGAGGATTTCACGTTATAAAGGCAATGATGAATGCTCAGCCGCGAATCGCAGAAGCATTCAAAAACGGCGGCGGAATGCTCTGGGGCGAGCACGACTCGGACCTCTTTGTCGGAACCGAAAGGTTCTTTCGGCCGGGATATACCGCTCATCTTGTCAACGAATGGATACCTGCCCTTACCGGCGTCGAGGAGAAGCTGAAAGCCGGAGCAAAGGTTGCAGATGTCGGGTGCGGGCACGGAGCGTCGACAATAATCATGGCAAACGCGTTTCCAAATTCAACATTTTACGGTTTCGACAATCACGAAGCATCGATTGCAACTGCTAAGTCGAGAGCGGAAAAAGGCGGCGTTAGCGATCGCGTACATTTTACCGCCGTCGGAGCCGACGACTACCCGAACGAACAATTCGACCTCATCGCTTTTTTCGATTGCCTGCATGACATGGGCGATCCGGAAGGAGCAATGAAACATGCGTTCGAAACGCTTGCGCCGGACGGAAGCTGCCTGATAGTCGAACCCATGGCGGGTAATACCGTCGAGGAAAACTTTAATATCATCGGCCGAACGTTTTCGGCGGCTTCGACGCTGTGCTGTACGGCAAACTCGCTGGCCCTTGGCGGTCCGGCCCTCGGAGCCGTGGCAAGCGAGGACGCCCTAAGGCGCGTTGTCGAAAGCGGTGGATTTACGCAGTTCCGACGGGCGACCGAGACTCCGTTCAATCGCGTCTTTGAGGCTCGCAAATAATTCTTTTGAACCGTTTCAGCAGGGGATGTTCCAATTTCCGGAACATCCATTTTATTTATTCCTGTCCGCTCTTTCCTTATCGCATTTATCGTGCAATTGTGGTATATAATGTTCGCGTAAGGCTTCCCGATTCGTTTTTCCTGAGGAGGATCTATGACGGACGCTGTGCTTAACGCCGACACTAACCCTTTTTCTGTTCAACAGCATTTCCACGGCCGCTCGCCGGCGGTTCGCGAGATCTACGACGCCGTAGTCTCCGCGTCACGGCAATTTGGCCCCGTGATCGAAGATCCGAAAAAGACTTCGATTCATCTCAATAATCGCACGGCTTTTGCCGGTGTCGCTACGCGCCGCGATTTTATGATCCTGACGATCAAGTCAAAACACGATATCATGAGCCCGCGCATTTTTAAGCGCGAGCAAGCATCAGCAAATCGCTGGCATTTGGAGGTAAAGCTGCTGAAGCCGGACGAGGTAGATTCCGAACTTACAGGATGGTTACGGGAAGCATACGATCTCTCAGTTTGAGGAGGAAAAAATGCACAGTCGAGCAATTTTTTCGGGAGTATTTTTGGTTTTTGGTACCGCGCTGGCCGTTTCGCTAATGCCGCAGCAAGCGTTGTCGCAGGCACAGGTCAAACCCATTTACAGCGAATACAAAGGGGTTTCGATCGGCACAAAGGCAGACGATGCCAGGGCGAAATTAGGAGCGCCAAAGGATAAATCCGACACGCAGGACTATTACGTCTTTTCGGATAACGAAAGCGCCCAGGTGCTTTATGACACCGATCACACCGTTAGGGTGATTTCGATAAACTATATAGGCAAGCTGGATACGGCGCCGACACCTAAAGCCGTCTTTGGAAGCGAGGTCACCGCAAATTCGGATGGCTCGGTGAACAAGATGGTCAAGTATCCGAAAGCCGGGTTCTGGATCTCATACTACAAAACCGGCGGCGACGATCCGATGATCGTATTAACCTTGCAGAAGATGAACCACGACGAACAATAATCAGGTTTGCCGCCTTCTGGCTCGATCCCGTTCGCAAAATCATTTGCGGCTTGGGTTTACACTATCCTCAAAACTCCGATATCATAATTCCCAACTATGGTCCGAATCGCGATTCCTAAAGAGATTCATCCGGGCGAACGCCGTGTCGCCGCAACACCGCAGACAATTTTAAGGCTTAAGAAACTCGGGTTCGACGTGTCTATCGAATCAGGCGCGGGCGACGGTATAAACTGCCCCGACGCCGAGTATGCTGAAGCCGGAGCAACCGTCGTCAACGACACGCGTCGTTTGTGGGCTGAGTCCGACGTGATAATGAAGGTGCGCCCGCCGGAGGAAAATCATCAACTGAACATCCATGAGGCCGACCTGATGCCCGTCGGCGGCTGGCTCGTCGGATTTGTCTGGCCCGCGCAAAATCGTGACCTGCTTCACCGTCTCGCGGATCGGAAGGCGACCGTTTTTGCGATGGATTGCATTCCCCGCATCACACGTGCGCAAAAGATGGACACGCTTTCTGCAATGGCGAACATCGCAGGATACCGTGCCGTCATCGAGGCCGCAAATAATTTTTCGCGTTTCTTCGGTGGGCAGATAACGGCGGCAGGACGTATCGATCCGGCAAAAGTTTTAGTCATTGGTGCCGGTGTTGCGGGACTTTCGTCCATCGGAGCTGCGAAATCGCTTGGTGCGATCGTTAAGGCTTTCGATCCGCGTTCCGCGACAAAAGATCAGGTTCGCTCGATGGGCGCCGAGTTTCTCGAAATAAACATTGCCGAAGAGGGCGAAGGCAAAGGCGGATACGCCAAGGAGATGAGCGATTCGTTCTTGCAGGCCGAAATGGCGCTGTTTGCTCAACAGGCGATGCAGGTCGACATCATCATCACGACCGCATTGATCCCCGGCAAACCCGCTCCGAAACTCATAACGCAAGGCATGGTCGAGAGCATGAAACCCGGCTCGGTGATTGTCGATCTGGCCGCCGAACAGGGCGGCAACTGCTCGCTGACCCAGCCCGGCAAGATCGTCCATCACAAAGGCGTAACCATCGTCGGCTATACCGACCTGCCGTCGCGAATGGCGAATATGTCCAGTCAGCTTTACGGCTCGACGATAGTCGCGTTGCTTGAGGAATTAAAGAACGAGGACGGTTTGCACGTTGATCTCGACGATCAGGTCGTTCGCGGAGCGATCGTTCTCGATGAAGGCAAATTGATGTACCCGCCGCCGACGCCGCCTGCTCCGCCGGAACCCGGGGTACCGACGAAGAGTGTGGCTGCAGCAGTAGTCCACGCGAACGCGAATGCGGCAGAAAACGGCGATAAAGGTATCAATCCGGTCTGGTTAGCCATAGCTGGAATTATCCTGATCGGCATAGGCTGGGTCGCACCGGCTTCCACGCTGGCACATTTTACCGTTTTCATGCTTGCATGCTTTGTCGGCTGGCAGGTCATCTGGAACGTAAAACCCGCTCTCCACACGCCGCTCATGAGCGTAACGAACGCAATAAGCGGCATCATCCTCGTCGGCGGAATGCTGCAACTCTCAGGAGCATCGATAAATTTAACAACGATACTCGGAGCCGTCGCCGTGCTGATCGCAGCCATAAACATCGCCGGCGGATTTTTAGTGACCAATCGAATGTTGGCGATGTTTAGGAAATAGATGAACCTTGAAAACATACGAAACGATTTTGAGGTGAAATATCGGTTTCTCACTGAGGCTGAAGGAGGACGACGTACCGGAACTCCATACCAGGGATATCGTTGTGATTGGATATACGACGCAGATGAAACCGCTCCTTCCGACAAACTTCAAGTATGGATGATTTGGCCGATCTTTGTTAACGAAGATGGGATTCCGCTGCGCAATGGGACTCAAGTTCCGGCAGAAGGGGCTGCTCGAATGTTAGTAGTAGACGATCAACTACGGGAATCAGTACATCGTCAACGATTGGCAGTCGGTGTAAAAGGATTCCTGGTAGAAGGCTCAAAACGAGTCGCTGAAGCCACAGTAACAAAATTCGTTGCTCTCTCAAACAACAGTTAGTCTCGTTAGGGATGTCTGTTAATACCGGTGATCTATTGCTAGTTGAGTCGAACCTGTGCTTACCTATCTTGACCATAATGGAATAAAAGGGTTAGCTTCAATGTATGAACAAGATTGGCCACAATCTGGTCGAAATCGATCCTGAAAAGCTTGGGGGAACACCGGTTTTTCGTGGCACACGAGTCCCGATCCGGAATCTTTTTGACAGTCTGGAATCGGGTGAGTCCGTCGAGCAATTTCTTGAGCAGTACCCAACGGTCAGCCGTAAGCAGGTTTTAGCTGTCCTTGAAGAATCAAAGGAGAGACTGCTTATCGGCTATGAAATTGCTGCTTGATGAGTGTGTTACAAACTATCTAAAACCGGATTTCGCGGGACACGAGGTTTCGACGATCGACGATGCCGGTTTTAAGGGGCTGAAAAACGGTAAACTCCTCGAAGCTGCTTCTACGCAGTTCGATGTGCTGATTACTGTTGATCAAAACTTGCGGTTTCAGCAAAATCTAAAAAATTACAATATTGCTATCATTGTGCTCAGAGCAAAACGCAGTATATATCCGATGCTGAAACCATTGGTACCAAAGGCGTTGGAGGCTCTTAAAAACATTGATCCCGGCGACATTGTCGTTATCACCTGAAAATTTTTGAATGAAAGACGGCCTGATCACAATTGCATACATCGCCGCGAGTGCTTTGTTTATTTTCAGCCTTAGCGGTTTGTCCAAGCAGGAAACTGCACGTCGGGGAAATCTTTTCGGCATTGTCGGAATGATCATCGCTCTTGTTGCGGCTGGCGCTGCTATTAAAGACGGTAACTACGTATTGCTTGCTGCGGTGCTGGTGCCGGGTTTCATAATTGGTGCGCTGGTTGCATCGCGAGTTCAGATGACGGCGATGCCGCAGCTTGTTGCGATGCTGCACAGCTTTGTCGGGTTGGCGGCAGTGCTTGTCGGCTTTGCGACATATCGCGGTGACCACCAGATCGCGCCGAATGAACTGAGTGTTCACCTTTTGGAAATATTCATCGGTGTCTGCATCGGGTCGATCACGTTCACGGGTTCGGTCATTGCGTTTGCGAAACTACAGGGCACCATTGGTGGGCGTCCGCTGATGATTCCGGGGCGGCACATCATCAACATAATAATGGTGCTCGTGACCGTTGGTCTCGGCGTTTGGTTCTTCGTCTCACCCGGAACGACCGGACAAACTGCCTTGCTTGCGGCGACGATCCTCACCGGAATTCTTGGCATTCATTTCATCATGGCAATTGGCGGAGCGGATATGCCGGTCGTCGTTTCGATGCTCAACAGCTATTCCGGTTGGGCGGCCGCTGCAGCCGGTTTTATGCTCCAGAACGATCTCCTGATTATCACCGGAGCACTTGTGGGCAGCAGCGGTGCGATCCTCAGCTACATAATGTGTCGGGGAATGAACCGCTCGTTCCTCAGCGTTATGCTCGGCGGTTTCGGCACGGAAGGCGGTACGACGGCAAGCACGGAGACTCCGCACGGCGAAGTCCATTCCATCGAAGCCCCACAGGCTGCTGAACTCTTGCAGCAGGCGCATAAGATCATCATTGTTCCCGGTTACGGTCTTGCCGTCGCACAGGCCCAGCATTCGCTTGCGGAGGTTGTCAGGATCTTAAGAGAAAACGGTTCGGACGTGAGCTTTGCGATCCATCCGGTCGCCGGTCGCCTGCCCGGCCACATGAACGTTCTGCTCGCGGAAGCAAACGTTCCCTACGACATCGTTTTCGAAATGGAAGAGATCAACGACGAGTTCAAGCAGACCGACGTTGCGCTTGTCATCGGAGCAAACGATATCGTAAACCCATCTGCGATGGACGACCCGAACTCTCCGATCGCCGGAATGCCTGTTCTGCATGTTTGGGAAGCCCGCGATGTCGTCGTTATGAAACGCTCGATGGCCAGCGGCTACGCGGGCGTCGATAACCCGCTGTTCTACAAGGACAACACGCTCATGCTCTTCGGTGACGCAAAGAAAGTGGTTGACGAGATACTCGCATCAATGCGCTCCTAGATCGCAAATTTGTCTGCCGAAGATCGCCCTTTTACTTTGAATTTCCGCCTTTTAGATCGATGAGCGCAAGGCGTTCAACAATATTTCCCTTTATGAGATGTTCTTCGATGATCTCGGGTACGTCATCGGCCGTCACCTGCGCGTACCAGACGCCTTCGGGATAAACGAGTACCGCAGTTCCTATCGAGCAAAACCCGACAGAGCCGCAGTCGGTCAGCACGATCGAACCTTTTGGATTCCTCCCTTTAGATTCCTTTCCCTGACGAAGATTCTTTGCTTCGAGTTCCCGCTCGAATGCGGCCTTGACTTCGGCACTGCCGACCGCAGAGCACGACTTGCCATTGCAAACGAAAACATGATGCTTGATCGGTGCAGTTGCGACCGGAGCAAGCTTTTCGAGCTGATCACGATCACCAATAAACTTCGGTTTACCCATTAATCCTATTTTGCCATAAACACCGCGGAGTTAACGAATCGTTGGCAGCAACGTTCAGCACAGCTTTTGGAGAACTATATCAACGTTCTTGGCTTAAAAAGCATCAAATTAACCCGTTTATCTTAGAAGCAATATTTTTTAATTAAGACAGCTTCGGCCTCATAGCAGAAATCTTGTTTCAGGCCGCCTTATGATAAAATCGGAAGGTCGAAACGGCTTCGAACACAAATGGCAGTTGGCATTATCATCCACATAGCGGTCGGGTCCGAAAAGCGCACCGAATTCTTTACCGAAGAACGCATTCGAATCGGCTCGGACGACACGACCGACCTGCAAATACACACCTCACAGGTCAAATCTGGCGGGGTGTGGTTCGAGCTGGAAAATTCCGACGGAGTTTACCGCGTCGTCAATTTCGAACCCGATCTCGCTATCACCATTAATGGAAAGCCGATCCGAAGGTTTATCGCTATCACCGACGGCGACCTGATCGAGATTCCCGACAGCAACATATCCTTCGGCTTTTTTTCGCTGGCTGCAAAATCGTCGCTGATAACGACAAACCGCGAACCGCACATCGCGCAGTTCATCGAGGAGGCGGCGTTGGAATCCGCGACCTCGATCAAACGGGATGATGCAAAAACGTTCCTTCGCGAGTTCACACGCGAACTGCTCCGCGAGATAAGTTGGACAACAAAACTCATTACTTTGGTGCTCGCGCTCGGCTTTATTACGGGCGTTTTGTATCTCGGTTTTGCGGTCAGCAGAGAGTTGCGCGACAGCCGCGAGCAAAGCGCCATACAAAGCGACATCATACGCAAGCTGCAAGAAAAGCTTGGCGAAACGAGCGACCAGCTTGGCCAGCTCGACAAAACGAACAAGGACCTGATAAAAACCGTCTCGCTGGCGCCGAACCTGCGTGTAGAGTACGGCGGCGGCGTTTGTCTGATAGTCGGCGTTTACGATCTGGTCGATAAAAAGACCGGCAAGCCGCTGCGTTATGCCGATCCACAGGCGTTCCGTCCTAATCCGTACGAGCCGCAGCCTAGCGAAGATCAGGTGATACAGGCAAATCCGCCGACGACCGCTCTGACTACCGAAGGCAACGGTTCGCCTGTCGAATACGATTTTATCGGCACCGGATTTCATGTCGGCGGCGGTTATATCGTTACGAACCGTCACGTAGTCCAGCCTTGGGAAGAGGACGATCTTGTAAAACAGATGATGCGTGATTCGGACGGACGGGCGCGGATAAAGAAGCTGGTTCTGTATTTTCCGAATCTGCCGCAGCCCTTTCCGCTTAAGATAAGGCAGCTTGGAGCTAAAGAAGACCTTGCCGTAGGGACTATCGACCCGGCGTCGATACCGCAGGACCTTCCGGTGCTGCCGCTTGAGCTTGGCAATGACTCGCAAGCCGCAACCGTTGGGAAAACGGTCGTTACGATGGGTTATCCGAGCGGTCCGGACCGTCTGCTCGCGATGGTTGACGACGACGAAGCCAAATCGATAAACACGCGGTTCGGCAATTCGCGACAAAACCTTATCAACTTTCTCGCACAGTCGTTAAAGATTATCCCGCTCACAACGCAGGGAGCGATCACCGACCTTGATGCTCACCGCATAGTGCATGACGCCAAAACAGCCGAAGGCGGTTCGGGAGCTCCGCTATTCGGGCAGAATGCCAAGGTTATAGGCATAAATTTTGGGGTGTTTACCGAGAATACGGCTTCGAATATGGCGGTGCCCGTAAGGTTCGCTGTCGATCTGTTAAAGAAAGCAGGCTGGACTCCACCTGAAGAACAGCAGGACACCCAAAATCAAACTACAGCCAGCGCCAGCCCGACACCGCAGACGAAAACTCAATAGTCATGAAATTTCACTGATTTACGTAAACTGGATCGTTTCTCGTGAGCGGTTTCGAAGCTAACCGACCGGCTGGTTTCTCGCGTTTATCATTGTCTGTTCTGCCATGATCATCTTTTCGCCTGCGTTGCTGTCGGTTTGGTGAAAGTCTTCGTCCTCTCTTCGTTTCGGCAAAAAGAACGCTACAAATAAGCTGAGTACGCACGCGACAGTCCCAACCCAAAACACCGTGTGAACGGCACCGGTCATCGAACCCTGCAGCACGGTCAGCGTTTCATGCGACAGCCTGGAACGGGCTGCCGGGTCGATCAGGTCGTTCGGGTTTGAAGCGAACGCGGTGGCTTCCGGAACAGAAATTTGTCCTGCATCGGAGGCACGTTGAAGATTGGCAGCGAGACTTCCCGTCAGCACCGCTCCCATGATCGCGACGCCGAACGCGCCGCCTATTGCACGCGAAAACTGGTTCATCGACGTAGCAATGCCAAGCTGCGAACGCTCGACGGCCTGTTGAACGGCGATGAGCAGCGTCAGCATCGTCAATCCCAGACCCGCGCCGATCATTATCAAATTAAGATAAAGCCGCAAATGCGAAGCGTCACGCGGAAACATACTCAACAACGTAAAGCCCGCCGTTAGCACGATAAAACCTGTGATAGTTATCGTTCGATAACCGACCTTCAACAGCAGGCGTCCGCCGACGACCGACATCGTTACCCAGCTAAGCATCAGCGGTGTCAGCAGCGAACCGGCTTCGGTTGCTGTCATGCCGAGCGCTCCTTGTGCAAAAAGCGGAATGAACGAGATCGCGCCGAACATTGCTATGCCGCCGAGGAAACCTGCGATGACCGCAACAAAAACCGTCTTATTCTCAAAAAGCTTGAAAGGGATGATCGGATCGGAAACGCGCAGTTCGACGACGACGAACAGAACAAGCAAAAGCACGCCGCCGCCAAATATCAGGAGATTTTCGATTGAAAACAGCGTCGCAAGCGAATTGCCGCCCTCGACCATCCCCAGCATTAACAGGCTGATCGCTGCCATCAACGAAATTGCTCCGAAATAATCGATCTTCGGTTTTTCGGTGACCTTTGGTTCCTTTAACGCAAAACCGATGATGATCGCAGCGAGAACGCCGATCGGCAAATTGACAAAAAACACCCAACGCCACGATATCTGGTCAGTGATAAACCCGCCGATCACCGGCCCGACGACGCTCGACAAACCCCAAACACCGCTGAAATACGCTTGCATCTTTGCGCGCTCCTCAAGCGTGAATGCATCGCCGATGATCGTCATTCCGAGAGGAACGAGCGCACCCGCTCCCAAGCCCTGGATCGCCCGAAAAATAATGAGCTGCGCCATTGAACCTGACAAGCCCGACAGCAGGGTTCCGAGCAAAAATACGCCAATGCCGATCTGGTACAGCAGCCGACGGCCGTACAGGTCTGAAAGCTTTCCCCAAACCGGCACCGTCACGGTCGAGGTCACAAGATACGCCGAAAATACCCAGCTGTAATGGTTTATGCCGCCGAGCGAGGCGATAACCGTCGGCATCGCCGTACCGACGACCGTCGCTTCCAGCGAGGCTATCGCCATGCCGGTCATGACGCCTATCACAACGATCCAGCGCCGTTGCTGCGACATTTCAAGTACGTCTCTTGGCCTGCCGGCCGTTATTTCTACAATGTTTGCTTCGTCGTTCATCGTTCAGTTCCGCAAATTACATTGTAAAAGTTCGTCCGATTAAATGGAAGGCATACAAACTTTCCAAGCCCCGACTATAGCCAGCCAGTGCGGTTGCCCAACAAATAAAGCTAAGATCGGCACTGATCCGTTTTGCGAAGGTGTTACGCGTTATTTGGTGAAGTTAGTAGTCGGAATTCACAATTTTAAAGCATCAAGGAGACAAGAATAAATGGCAGATTGGGAAGACAAATTTCAAAATGCATGGATCGCGTTAAAACGAAAGGCAGGTGTCTGCGCCGCTAATCCTGATATCGAAAACATTAAGGCAGCTGTTCAGTTGGGCCAAAAGCGGATCGATCAGGCATTGCGAGTGGGCAATTTCGTGCAAGGCAGGTCGGATGTTTTCGACAAACTTGGAAAGGCCAACGAAGGCCTGGGAAAAATTGGCGAAACGTTGGAAACTGTCCAAAACGTCTGTGTCAACATAGGTGTTCTCGACAAGCTGATAAACGCGGTGGACGTTTTGAGCGACGACAATGTCATCTACACTGACCCCGACAAGGCAGCCGCTGCGTTCGACGTTTTGTTTCAGGGGTTTGGCAAGCTATGCAGCTATTTGCCGCCGCCGGCGAAAGAATGGGGGAAATTTTTTGAAAAATTCGACCTGTTTGAAAACGTTCAGACAAAGATCTATAAGCCTTATTTCCAGCGGCTGAACGATGCACGCGACGGTACCGGACAGTACGCGCAATAAACGCGAACAGAGTTCCAAGTTTGAAACTTTCCTAAATTGAAACTTGGAGTTCCTAACTCCGAAATGAGCCGCTATCGCGGTCTTTTTCACCAAGCTCGCCGATTTTCTTCATCAGGAAGTCGGCGATCTCTTTATGCGTTCGCAGGCGATCGCCTTTTGCATAAAACTCGGAAAGATCGACCGGTTCGCCAAACCAGATTCGTATCTTTTCGCCGCCTCGCCAGTTGCCGAGTATCTGTTTCGGCAAGTCGTTCCCAAGCCCTGCGACGAATACGGGTACAACCTGCGGATGCGATTCGTAAACGACCTTTCCGATGCCGGGTTGAGCCGGAAGAAAAGAATATGGGTCGTCATTCAGATTTCGGCCGCCTTCGGGGTGAAAGCCTATGACATGACCGCGTCCGGCCGAACAGATCTGGATCAAACGGCGCAGCGAAAACTTGTCAAATTCCCTTTTCGCAGCGTCCTTTTCTTCCCTGAAAAACGGCGGATACATAGCCCACCATCCCATCACAAGATTGACGAACCATCCCACGACGCTCGTATAAAAAAACTTTGCACGTACCGGAAAATAGAGCGTTATCGGCCGTTTTGTACGGCGAAACAAAACGCTCGAAACCGTGTACATATCAAAGAACGAGCGGTGGTTCGCGACCAGCAGCAGCGGCCTGTCGGGATCGGTTTTCTCAACGTTCTCTATTCCGAAAACGTTCATCAGGTTGTACGTTGCAAGATATATCCAAAGCGAGCCAATATGCCGCTGACAGAACGTCCACAATCGTTTCCAGAGCCCAAGGTTCATCCGGTGCACAAGCCAAAACCCGGTGCGTTCGGTCACGTTCAAAACCGAAAGCTCCTCTTTCGTGGGTAAAAGAGGTTTGGCGGGTTCGATCGCCTCGGTTTCGCGCTGCGTCTGGATGCTCTGCATATACACAAAAAATAGCCAAGGAGACAGCTATTTCGCGGCCAATTTCCGCAAATTAATTATTAGTTAGAAATTAGTAACTAATAATTATTTTGGAAAAGGCCTTTCGTTTACTCAATATTAAAGTATTTCGCTTCCGGATGATGAACGATTATAGCCGATGTCGATTGCTCGGGATCGAGCATGAATTCATCGGTCAGGTCAACGTCGATGCGGCCGGGCTCGAGCAGCTCAAACAGTTTCGTCTGATCGGCGATATTCGGGCATGCAGGATAACCGAAGCTGTAACGCGAGCCTTGATAACCTTGATGAAACAGCTTGGCAAGCTGCGGAGCGTCCGCACCGGCAATTCCGAGTTCTTCACGAACGCGTTTGTGCCACATT
>DATJGV010000078.1:0-10542 GCA_035494575.1 Pyrinomonadaceae bacterium
GGCGCACAGCTCGTCGCTCGGATTTGATTATTTTGACGACCCGCAATCGCCGGATGCTATCAAAAACGCGTTTCTTGTATCGCTGCACGGCTCGACAAACAAGCGCGTCGGCCACGGCTACAAGATCGTCATTATGCGAAAAGGCGAAAAATTGCAGGATCTCATAACCGGCTTTTTACAAAACGGGAACGTAATGGGTCGCCCATGCGACGTACTAAAGTTCGGCGGGGATTCTTTTCTATTCACCGACGATAATAAAGGCATCGTCTATCTCGTAAGACCGAAGGCGACCGGACGGTAAGCCACAATTAATTATCAAAGATCGACAGTGGAACTTACGTTTTGAAGTAAGTAACTGCTACGGCAGACGCGAATCAACTTTCCAAGAAAATTGTTAAACTTAGAACAGTACAAAGAATCCTACATTGGCAGGATTGACGATTGAAAGTTGATCCGGTCAAATACATGACAGGGCTGATGGCGAAAAAAAAAACTAAATAAAAGCCTACATCGAACTAAAAGAGATATAGAATTGCCACTAGCTTTAGCTAGTGGTACAGGTTCTATAATTGTTGTCCGGCTTTAGCCGGACATTGGGCTAAAGCCCAAATTCTTTTTTGCAATCCTATCCCACTAGCTGAAGCTAGTGGCAATTCACAGAGGAAGCTAGTGGAAATTCTAAGAAGGAGGAATTCTCAGAAAGAAAATCATGCCGCATATCAGCGTTTGGATACATTTCGTCTGGACCACAAAAGACCGCGAACCGCTGCTTAGCGAATCGATCCGCTACAGGGTTTTCGAACATATTAGAGAGAATGCCCGAGCAAAAAATATATTCATAGGCGCATTAAACGGCTGGGTCGAGCATGTCCATTGCCTCGTTTCACTCGGTTCGGGGCAAGATCTGGACGACATAATGCGGTTGCTCAAAGGCGAATCTTCGCATTGGATAAACAAAAATCAACTCTGCCACGGTAAATTTCACTGGCAGGATGAATATTTTGCCGTTTCGGTAAGCGAATCGCTGCTTCCCCGGGTCAGAAACTACATCGATTCGCAGGAAAAGCATCATCTCAGCAGGCCGTTCAATGAGGAATTTGATGACTTTCTTGTGCGCGGCGGTTTCAAGAGAGGATCGGGCTAAAGCCCATGGGGTTCTTCTTGCTCATGATCCCACTAGCTAAAGCTAGTGGCAATTCAACAAGAAGCTAAAGCTAGTGGCAATTCAATAAGCAGCTGAAGCTTCGTCTGACACTCTATGAACATCGGCATAACAGTTTATCCAACCTACGGCGGCAGCGGCATTGTCGGTTCCGAGCTTGGCCGCGAGCTTGCGGAACGCGGCCATAACGTCCATTTTATCTCGTCGGTGCTGCCTATGCGGGTTAACGAACTCGGCAAACGCATTCACTTCCACGAGGTCGAGATGATGACCTATCCGCTGTTCGAGCATCAGCCGTACGACCTTGCGCTCGCTACAAAAATGGCGACAGTTGCTCGTGCCGAAAAGCTCGATCTGCTGCACGTGCATTACGCCATTCCGCATTCGATAAGCGCCATACTCGCCCGCGAATCGATCAAGGAAAAACGTTATGTGCCTGTCATCACAACGCTGCACGGGACCGACATTACACTCGTCGGCGCCGACCGCAGCTATCTGCCTATCACGCGTTACGGACTGCAGCAGTCGGACGGCGTAACGGCGGTTTCGAAATTTCTAAAACAGGCGACGATCGAAACCTTCGATTTTGACGAAGTCGAGGTGATACCCAATTTTATCTGCCCAAAACATTACGGGCGTTTGACGGATTCGCCGCTGCGGGCTGAGCTCGCACCGAACGGCGAAAAGATCCTCGTTCACGTATCGAATTTTCGGCCCGTTAAGCGGCCTGCCGACTGCGTAGAGATCCTGGCCAACGTAAAAAAGGACTACCCGAAGGTTCGTCTCGTAATGGTCGGCGACGGGCCCGAACGTTCCGCAGTTTCGTATCGAGCTGAGCAGCTCGGTGTTCGCGACGATACGATCTTTGTGGGCAAGCAGGCGAATATCGCCGAGTACTTAGGCGTTTCAGACGTATTTCTGCTGCCGTCCGAACTCGAATCGTTTGGCCTTGCCGCTCTCGAAGCTCTCGCCTGCGAACTGCCTGTCATCGCAACCCGCATCGGCGGCATTCCTGAGGTCGTCACCGACAACGAAACGGGCTACCTGAGCGATATCGGCGACACGGAAAAGATGAGCGCCGATACGCTTAAGCTGCTAAACGACGAGGAGATGCGTCGGGCATTCGGCGAACGCGGCCGCGAACAGGCTGTTGAAAGATACGGAACCGAAAAGATCATTCCGCAATATATCGCGTTTTACGAGAAAATTATGCAGCGAATATCGCGAACGCAAACAACCGAGGTTTAATTAAGCCCGCTGCTTAACCGATCATTGAGCGATCAGATTCAAATCGCTCGTCTCGTCGGCGATCGCAAAAAGCTGTGGTGCAAATGTGTATCCCCGCGCGGACGCGCCAACGATGTAAGCCTGCCCCACCTGAACCCCATCAAAGTGATAGAAGCCGAACATATTCGATCGCGTTGACCGCGTTTCGCCGCTGGTACCGGTCATCGTTACTATCGCGCCGTTTATTCCGCGTCCCGAACTTGTCAGCACGCGACCGCCGATGCTAACGGTTGCGGCAGTAACGATCTGGCATCCGCCGGAGATCGGCCCGGAAACATTCAGCGTGTAACTTGTGCCGCTGCCGCCGCCGGAATTTATGTCGTGTACAACGACTGTGTATTGTTGGCCCGCAACAGTAGTGATCGAAAAGCTGCTTGTTGTTGCACTAACTCCGGCATCCGCCAGGTAATTTGTGCCTGGATTCGACGGCACGAAACCTGATGAATTATAGCCTGCCAGAAATAACGTGTTGGTATTGGTTGTCAGGGTCACTGTCGTGCATCCCGTTCCTGACGCCGTGAATGTGTATGCGTCGTAGCGTCTCGAACCCGTCGTTGCTCCTAAACCGGGGTAGGTCTTTAGCCCCGATGCACAGGCGCTGGCGATGCCGTTTCGGAAAATCCTTCCGGTTTGATTACCGGTGGCGGCAATGTATGTCGGATCAGAAGGAGGAGCAGTACCGTCCAGCGCGGTTGAAACCGAAGTCGGTGCACCCGTAGCCACGGTAAAATTAAAAGTCTGCGGCGTGCTTCCGCCCGCGTACGTCACGGTTAATGCAAAATCGATCGTAGCCGCGCACGGAAACGTCGACGAAAGCGTAAAGAAATACGGTGCGGAGTTTGGACTGCCCGTAGAAGCCGCGATGTCCGGATAGGAACGCACACCGCCATCAGTTATCTGCACGCCGGGCGTCGCGGTTGAAAGCGTTGCAGAGACGATCGTCGCACCTGCGGTCCCGACGTTGTTCAACTGAACAGTCATACTCGCCGTTTCTTTTGCCTCAAGCCTGCCGTTTGCGTTTCCGGTTGCTTCAGTGACGCTTACCGATCCGGTATCCAACACAGCCGGGCCAGCTAGTCCCATTGCGACAAGCGAACGTACCGGCATAAATATTCCGGCGCCCGAGTCACGGTCGACTCCGGCCGTCTCGATATCGAGAGCGTTGTTCGCCATAGCGGCGTAAATTTGCGCATTTGTTGAGGCGGGGCTTGCTGTTTTCAGGATAGCCGCAAGAGCCGCCGCATGCGGCGCAGCCGCCGAAGTCCCAAAAAACGGACTGAACCCCGCCGTTCCTGTCGAAACGCCGTCAGCCGCTGCAATGTCTGGTTTTTGCAAAACCTGTCCGCCTGTCGAAGATACGTCGCCGACTGTGATCTGCGTTCCGTCGGCATTATAAAATATCCGGCGTAAGCCGTCGGAACTGAACGTCTCGACAATGTTGGAAGTCGTGAACGGATTTGGAAATGGGCCAAAGGCCGGTGCGCTAAAAACTGCAGGCCCGGCCGGCACCGCGGCTACGCTTATTGTGTTGAGACCGCCGTTGTGGCCGTAAATGACACCCGATGTCGATATCGCGAGGCGGCCGCGATTCGTGTTCAGGTGCAAGTAACGATTTGCTGCACCCGACTTCTGTGCGATGACGATCTTCTCACCTGCATTTCTTACCGCGCCGATGTCTTCCCACGGGTCCTGCGTCCCGTTTTGGATGTTCGTTGATGACGCGACCACGCTGGTCCCTGCTGCGTTGAGTACGTAAAGATCATAATCGTTCGCAGAATCCCCGACCGGGTCGGACCATTTCAGAACCGGCCGGCCGTTTACGTTCAACGTGTCGAACGTCGAGCCGCCAAAATCATGAAGGGTCAGCCCGGCGGGGAGAGGAGCCGAGGACGCTCCGCCGTTGACAAAATCGCCTTCCCAAACGCCTGACGTTCCGTCGTTCTTATTTCCCGAATTAGCTGCCGATGAAAAGTAAAGGGCGCCGGCTTGCGGTCCGACTGTAACGTCATTGACAGCCTGAACGACAATACCCATATTAGTTGGCGATACGACCGAGGCAGCCTGCCCGTTTTGGAAAGGTGTTTCGTTGAAATAAGAAACATCGTCGACGATGATGTCGCATCCGGCCGTACGCAGATCCTTTATATTTTGAGCAAAGCTCGTGATGCTCGTAAACGCCGTTGCAAAATAAAGCTGAGCTCCGGGAGCCACATCATGAACAATTTCGAGCATCGCCGTTCCTTCATCACCGGTTGCGGGCCCAGCCTGACCTGCAAGAACGGTTACTGATGCGGGCAAGTCGCCTGTGGCTTGCTTCGCCGCCAGCGACGCCACGCCGTCCGACAACACGCCGATCTTTAACCCTGTACCATCGGCTCCGGTAACCATTCGCGCAGCATCCGCGGCGTGTGTCTTGTCACCCTCGCTTACTACCGGCCCGGTCGTCGAACTCAGGGCTAACTGCGATAAGATCTGCCGTCGAACATTTCCGGCTCTTGCATTTATATCAGCTCGCGACGTCGTCGAAAGGATATCCGACGAATAAAACGGCACTGACAAGCCTGCGGTAATGGCTTGGCTGCCGCGTGATGTTTCTGCCTCTTGTTTCGGCACTATGAAGCGAACTCCGGGAAATGATGCGATGCGTTCAATCTCAACGATCGGAACGCGCGCGGTGATGCTGTGATACTGCGGGAATGAAACAATTATCTGCGCACCGATCGCGGTAAGACGTTTGGTCAGCAAGGCTGAAACGTTGGCGCTGATGTCAACAGCGATAAGCCCTTTACTATCAGCCGCCAAGCCTGTGTCCATTTGCGCGATGCCGCTCGCGACCGGCTCATTGCGGGCCATCCGCATCGTGTAAAGGAGCCGCGAATCGATCTTTCGCTGCGCCGGTGTCCGCGATTCCTTTTCTTGATTTAACGCCGCTATCTGCTGCATTGCCTGTTCACCGATCTGTGACCCGAATGGCAGAGCGTCGTTGGGTGTCGGCGTTGGCTGGGCCGAGGCAGCATCGGCATGACGCCCAATGCCCAAACCTGATCCAATGGACAAGAGCCCGAGCACGACAAAGATCAGTACGATCGAAAGTAAGAGCCTCGGTGAAAATACAGAACGCGCATTACGGGCGCAAGATTTCTTCTTCATCTATGGTTCCCTACGGATTAATTTTTTTCTAATGTTGTATCGGTCGGAATGTCGCTACCGTTTGAACCGGATCTCCGGGTCGGATTTCTCAGGCAACAACTTTACTTGTGTTTAGGGTGAAAACAGAAAAACAAACACCAGAATTGATAACATATTCGACGCGGAATGTCATCCACGAATTTCAGATTTGGGTAAGGTTAACCACTTGTAAAAGTTTCCGTTTGCAACCGCCACAAGGTTTCCATACCATAAAACCAATGCTCAAACGTTACATGCACAAGCGGGAACGCCATTTCGCGATGCTCAACGACAATCGCGTCGTGCGCCCGTTTGAGTGGGGAACCGAATTTATCGCCGATAATGCGAACGGTGACGACCCGCGCAAACTGTTTATCGAATTTTCAAAGAACGCGTTGGCAAACAGCAACGAATTTTTCTTCAAGCCGGAAATCAGGGATTTCACAATCGAAGGTGATGTCCTAAACTGGACCAGCGCTGTAGAAACCCCTTCACCCGAAAACAATACTGCGTACGCCACATATTTTCCTCACGAAACCAATCGGGAAGCGGCCGTCATCGTGCTTCCGCACTGGAATGCAAAGGCCGGAACTTATTTCGACCTCTGCCGATTTTTCAATAAGGTCGGATTGTCGTCGCTTCGGCTTACGCTGCCCTATCACGAAGAGCGGATGCCGCCGGAACTGGAGCGCGCCGATTACCTGGTCGCTCCGAACGTCGGTCGCACCATCCAATCGATCCGCCAGTCCGTCATCGATACCCGCGCAGCCGTCGTGTGGCTGAAACAACAAGGCTACAAGAAGGTCGGGATCGTTGGAACGAGTGTCGGCTCGTGCGTGGCTTTTCTGGCGCTCGTTCACGACATGGACATCGACGCGGCGGTGTTCAACCACGTGTCGGGCTATATTGCCGACGTGGTTTGGCACGGACTTTCGACCTATCATGTGCGGGCCGGGCTGGATGACAACGTTGGGCTCGACGAGCTTCGCGAATACTGGCTGCCGATCTCGCCGATGGTTTATATGGACAAGCTTGCAAAATTGCCCGCGCGGCCGCAGCGGTATATCTACACGCTTTATGACCTGAGCTTTCCGGTCGACCTGTCCCGGGACACGATGCGGGCGTTACGGCGGCACAAGATCAAACACAGCAAAGCGGCAATTCCCTGCGGCCACTATACTCTCGGCGAAAAACCGTGGGTTTATCTCGACGGCTACAAGATAATTTCTTATCTGCATAAGCATCTCAAATAACGACTTGCCGAAAAGTTTGTCCCAACCTGGGACAGCTTTGGGACAAGGCTGGGACAGGGATGTAACTGCAAACAAAGCGTTTACGGCTATGTCCCGTTTGTCCCATTTGTCCCACGTTTTTTTCAGCCATCAGAATTTTCAAAAGAACGTTCGGCGAACGCCGAGGGATGGAAAGTGTATCAAAATGTTGCACAGATGTAAAGAGTTTTTATAGATAAAACAGGTGAAGATCGGCCTCCCAGCGGTGGTCGAGTTCAGGATTTTGAGAGCTCCCAATGTTCGCGATGCTGGACCGCATCGCCAGGTGCGAGTTTCTTGAGTGGCGAAAGGGTTTCGATCTCGACAAATCCGCCGTCGGTGTAAACCTCCATGTTCGAGTTCATGTCCGGATAAGACGCGTCCTCGACAGAACCAAATCTCTTGACGAACGACAGATTTTCCCATTTATAGCCGGCCCATCCCTGACGGTTCAGAACGCCGATCTTTTGCTGCGTGTTTATGCTTTCGTCAACTCGAAGGCGGATCGCGTCTTTCTCAAATTTCCAGCGCGGATCGGTGAAATCCGTGTATGGCCAAAGGGCCATCGAGCGTACCGGCAAAAGCGTTTCCGGGCTGTACGGTTTGAACGGCTCATTTGGAATAATTACCTCGCCGCCGGGCCGCATTATCGTCAGGGCCCACGCCGCGATCTCGATCTCGTCGCCGCGGTTTGTGATCTTGTGACCTATCGTGACGCCCGTGCCCGATGCGGAAAGCGTAACGGTCATCTCCTTCTGCAAGTGCGTAGCCGTCTCAAGCGGAGGAACCAACCGTACCGAATGATCGCCATCCTCGGTAAACTCTACGGGGTTGTTATCCGGCGCGTACGAGAGCGGCATATTCTCGGGTGCACGCCATAAACGGTGGCCGCCATAGGGTTTCCATTTGCCAAGAGTAGTATTTACTTCGGCTTCGGGATGCCAACCCAAGATGTTCTCACCGCCATCAAAGCCGTAGAAAAGGATGCGCGGGCCGACATCGGTTGAAACGATCAGTTTGGCATCGCCGTTTGAGATTTCGAGGCAGTTTGGTAGGTCGTTGTAGTTGATCGTTCGAATCATATTTAAATAGTGTTGCTATCTTGATCAAAACGCAATACCAAATCCCCACCCGCTACCGCAGGTGGTACTGACTTTAACCTCCGATTTCTGTTAGAATTCTCCCAACTTGCTGATGCTTTTGCCGGTAGAAAAACATAGAACGACGATCGACGAAGCAGTCGCGCATCTTATCTCGCGCGCGGAAAACAAGCGCGGGCTCGACGCCGCGGATGTTGGCCCGCGCGTCGTTGCGTCGCTCGAAAAATATCTGTTCCGGCAGAACGAGGACGCGCCGAATATTGCGATAATCGAATTTGTCGAAGACATCAGGGCGGACGATCTTTGTTTGGTGATCGCCTGCGAAAAAGGTGACGAAAAGGCGTGGGAAGAATTGGTTCAAAAATTCGACGCGACGGTGAGATCGGCGGCGCGAAAGATCTCGTCAAACAGCGAAGACGCCGAAGACCTCGCAAGCTCGATCTGGGCCGAGCTTTACGGCCTGCGACAGGATGCGGAAGGAAACAAAAAGAGCAAGCTGGCATATTATTCTGGCCGCGGGTCGCTCGCTGGCTGGCTGCGCGCGGTCGTGTCGCAGCTTGCTATCGATCAGTACCGGAAGCAGTCGAAATTCGTGCAGATAGACGAAGACCGCGAGTTTGAAAACCTCGCAAGCGACGCGTCGGACAACACAGATCATCCGCACGCGTCGCACAGTGAAAATCCGGAAGAGATATTCAGCGAAAAACAAACCGCGGACGACGTTTCATCGGCGCTTGGAACTGCGATCGAAAAACTCGAATCGGAAGACAAGCTGATCCTGAAGCTTTATTATTTTGACGACCTGAAATTAAAGGACATCGCGGCTGCGTTCGGTTATCATGAGGCGACAGCCAGCCGAAAACTGGTCCGCGTGCAGAATGAGATCAGAAAGTCGGTCGAAAGATCGCTCCGCGAGCAACACGGCTGGAGCGACGCGGAAGTCAAGCGTTACCTGTCGGATACGGCGACAAAACTCGGCATCAGCTTTGAAAAGATGTTTGCGCTGCTGATAATTGCGGCGATTTTGCAAGATTTTATAGGTTCGGGCGTTCTTTAGATGGGTTACGAAACCTTTATGCCACAGAGTGCATGGGGAACGCTGAAAAGATCTAACAGGGATGAACAGGATGAAAGGGATAGAATCAAACACGAGATTTCAAATTCGTTATTTTCACCTGCATTTTTGCAAACGGCTTCTCAGTGAACCCTGTGCTCTCTGTGGCTGATTTAAGATGGAATTAGATTTCGACAAGGAAATAGATGCTCTTTTGCGTAAGGCGAGCGAGCGGACAGAAGCGGCTGCGGCCGCACTGGTCCCTGCGCACCTTGACGCGGACGAGATAGCCGCATTTGCGGAAAATGCTCTGCCCGAAAAAACGCGGCATGCATTTATTACGCACTTCGCGGAATGCGATAGGTGTCGAAAAATTCTTTCACGATCTATATTGCTTAATGCCGAAGCGGCTAAAAGCGAGGCCGCCGCGCCGGAAATCGCCGCGCCGGTGATTCAAATACCCGCATGGCGGCAGCGTCTGTTTGGCATGCCGACGATCGCCTATACGATGGGCGCGCTTGTGCTGCTGTTCAGCGGATTTTTGGGCCTGGTCGTTTGGGAGAATATGGGCGGCCGGACTGCCGAAATTTCGCAGGTCAAAGAAAGCGAACCATACAGCACGACAGCTAATTCAAATGCTGCCGCAAATACAACTTCGATGAACGCAGCAAGTAATGCGGCAAACGTGATCTCAGCGAATAGAATGGCGGCTTCGAATACAACCATTTCCGGCCAAGCTCCGTCGTCTATCCCGGACGTTGCTACTACGAACGCACCCGTTGCCGAACCGATGGGCCGCACGCTTGCGCCACCCGCAGCCGACGAACAAGCCAGGACGTTCGGCCAGACAACCGAGAACAAAGTTCAACAACCTGCCGCGGCCGCGCCTCCTCCGCCCGCTCCCAGGAACGCACAGGAAGAAGCAAAAACGACCGACACTCTTTCGGCAAGCAAAGACGACCGCGATGAACTTGATAAAGCAAAGAAGCGCTCGGCCGACAGTGAATTGCGGGCGATGAAAAAAGAAGCGCCGGTGACGGCGATGCGTGCAGCGAAACCTTCGCTAAACGAGCGAAACGTAACGCCGATGATGGACGGAGCATCCGGCGGCTTTGTCGCCACGCGAACGGTCAACGGCCGCACCTTTACAAAAAAAGACGGCGTCTGGTACGACGCCGACTATCATGGTCAATCAACCATAAATGTCCGCCGCGGAACCGATGCTTATAAAAAGCTGGATGGCGGCCTTCGCAGTATCGCCGACAGCCTTGGCGGAACCGTTGTTGCGGTCTGGAAGGGGAGAGTATATCGGATTCAGTAACCCGTATAGCAGGCTAACCGCCTGTTATACGTCAGTAATTCCGGTTAAATTTATTTAAGCTTGCTACTTTCTCGTTGTATTTTCTCGCTTTCTTAGCCAGCTTTTCCTGCTCCTTCGGCGTTAAATAACCGTCAGAACCGTACTTTTCGCGAGACTTTGCAAGGTCACGGCGAGCGTCT
>DATJGV010000079.1:0-10196 GCA_035494575.1 Pyrinomonadaceae bacterium
TTCGTTAACAAATACACCTGCCTTCAACACACCATCCGGCAATTGTTCGCATATTTGTTTAGCGTTATCGGGCAAGACGTAACGCGGACTTTTTTTATAGAAATTAAAACCCAAAGCAGACGCACCCAACTCCGCCGACAGGAGAGCATCGTCGGTGTTGGTGATGCCGCAGATCTTAATTTTTGTCTTTTGCTCAGTCATATTGCCTGTTCCGGAACAGTTAATTTGCGAAGGTCGTCCGCAGCTCCGGATGACCGCATTAGCGTTTCGCCGATGAGGAACGCGTTAAAGCCTAACCTTTGCAACTCCAATATTTCATTCGCGGAACTTAAACCACTTTCTGAGATAAAGAGCGAATCCGTGGGTTTATTCAGGGCGAGTTCGCGTGATACATCAAGCGATACTTCAAACGAGTGGAGGTTGCGATTATTTACACCGATTACCGCTGCATCGAGCTGCTTTGCCCGCTCGAGTTCATCCAAATCATGAACCTCAAGTAACACGTCAAGTTCAAGTTTCGTTTCGGCGATTCTTATAAATTGCCTTAACTCGTCATCCCCAAGCGCAGCAGCGATAAGAAGTATTGCATCTGCACCGGACGCGGCAGCTTCGTAAATTTGAAACTCGTCGATGATGAAATCCTTACGGAGGACCGGCAGGGAAGTTGCCTTTCTGACTAACCTCAAATCTTCAAGCGATCCCTTAAAAAAATCTTCTTCCGTCAAAACCGAAACAGCTGCCGCACCGCCGAGTTCGTATTCACGAGCCCTTTCAGTGACGTTTATCTGATCGTTGATAACGCCCTTTGACGGCGACGCCCGTTTGATCTCGGCAATGATGTTGACACGATCATGCCGTTGCAGCGCTGTTCGAAACCGGTGCGGGGCGGCGTTCGAACGATTTTCGAGAGCACAGTTTCGGACGGCGTCAATATCTGAGGCGTCCTTTGCGGATTCAACGCGTTGGCGTTTGCTCTCAATTATTGTTTCTAAAAAAGTCATTCCGATCTACTCCGTCGCCGACCTCAATGCATTTAACTTCTTAAGCGCCGCGCCGCTTTCCAGACTCGTTTTTGCTATTCGGTATGCGTCCGCAAGCGTGTCCGCGACAGAGACAAGATAAATGGGAACGGCGGCATTGACCAGAACAAGGTCAACTGCGGCCTGATCAAAACATTGTCCTTCAAGCACCGACATGATCAACGCGGCGCTTTCCTTAGCGGATGAGACCCGTAGATGCTCAATACTGCGCGGCTCAGCATTCTCAAAGCAAAAGTCGTTCAACTCTAGTGAGCGTGGGTCACAAACTTTGCCGTCCGCGACCTGTTCAACATGGGTTATTCCGTTTAGAGTGATTTCATCCAGACCGTCATTGCCATGTACGACCCATGAGCAATATGCGCCCAGCCTTGCCAAAACGTTCGCGGTTTTCTTAAGTAAGCTCCTATCCGAGACACCTATCAGTTGAAAAGGAGCGTTCGCCGGATTGCACAGGGGCCCCAGATTGTTAAATATTGTCGGTGCGCCGAACTCACGCCGGACTTTAGCCAGCGTCGGCGACAACGAGTGGTAATTTGGTGCGAACATAAAGCAAATGCCAATGTCATTCAAACATTTCTCAGCAGTTTGAGGCGTAACAGCCGGATCAATGCCTAGTTCCGAGAGCGCGTCCGCACTGCCGGAATTGCTTGACGCGGCCCGATTTCCGTGTTTAGCGACCGGCACTTCCGCACCCGCGATCACAAACGCTGCAGCGGTCGAAACATTAAAGGTTTTGACCTTGCTGCCTCCGGTTCCTACGACATCCACAAATCGATCGTGCTTCGATTCGATCTTTCTGCACCGGTCCCGCATTATTCGTGCAAGCGCAAAGACCTCGTCCTCCGTTGTTCCTTTCCGATTCCATGCATCGAAAATATTTGCGAGAAGAACCTCGTCGGTTTCGGTGATCAGGGCGTCAAAAAACTCCATCGCATTTTTAATCGACAGATCAGAGCCGCCGCGAAATTCTTTTAGTTGATCGGAAAGTATCGATATCATTGTCCGCTACCCTCCGCAATTTCCACGGCTTTTATTAAGGCTCGTGCTTTATGAACCGTCTCTTCATACTCACGTTCCGGTACTGAATCCGCCACAATGCCGGCTCCGGCCTGCACCTTTGCGACGCCATTTTCGAGCACAAGCGTCCGGATGGCGATACATGTGTCCATGTTGCCGCTGTAATCGAAATATCCGACTGCGCCCGAATAAACACCACGCGGTGTCGGCTCTAAATCGGTAATAATTTGTATTGCGCGGACCTTTGGCGCTCCCGACACGGTCCCTGCCGGAAAACAGGACGCCAGGGCGTCGAAACGATCAAACCCCTTTCGCAATCTCGCCGTCAGTTTGCTGACGAGATGCTGCACGTGCGAATATTTTTCGACCTTCATCAACTCAGCGACCTTTACGGTGCCATATTCGGCCACGCGCCCAAGATCGTTACGGCCGAGATCGACCAGCATCTGGTGCTCGGCGACTTCCTTTATGTCGGCAGCCATTTCGCCCGCTAGCATCTCGTCGTCGGCCTGCGTTTTACCACGCGGACGCGTCCCCGCGATCGGCCTGTATTCGAGGTGGTCTCCGTTGCAGCGCACCAACATCTCAGGCGAGGCACCGATCACCGCCCGTTCACCGAATTTCAACAGGAACATATACGGTGACGGATTTAGCCGACGGATCGCTCGATAGATCGAAACCGCATCAGCCGGTGTAGGCTTTGTGAAACATTGCGACAGTACGACCTGGTAACATTCGCCTGCCGCGATCAGTTCCTTGATCGAACTTACTGCGTTTTCAAAATCATCACGTTCAAAGTTCGAAGTCGCGTCGTGCGGTTCGGACCCCTTCACTTGCGGCAGGGAAATATGGGCGGTCTCTAACGTGCTTTTGAACCGCTCGTTGGCGTCCTGTGCTTCCGCAAAAAGGCGTTCTAGTTTCGATTTATCGTTTGCGGCCTCCTCAGTAAAAACAAGCGAAATGATACTGATCGATTGTCGTGGGTGGTCGAACGCAATAACGCTGCGAAAGAGCATAAACGCCACATCAGGCGACCCGTCCGGAGGCTTTGGAATTCTTAATACCGGCTCGAACCATTGAGTCGCAGAAAACCCTATATAGCCGATGGCGCCACCCAGAAAGGTTGGCAAATCAGTGTTCCCAGCCATGTTATAGCGCCCGAAATATTGCCTTAGATGTTCAAAAACCGGAGTGTCTAAGCAATTGGTCCCGCCTTCGTCAGACAAAATAGTTTTGGTTTCATCGCCGGACAAAACCGCTTTCGGATTTGCGCCGATGAACGAATATCGCGCGACGTTGACGCCGCCCTCGACCGACTCGAGCAGAAATGCATTTTCGGCGTCTTTTGACAGTTTCAGATATACGGCCAGCGGCGTTAGCAGATCGGCGGGCATCGTCGTAACGACCGGTATCACGTTCGCTGTTTCGGCTGATTTTAAGAATTCGGCAAAGCCTTCCATGACTATTTATAGATACAAAAACGCCGCCCGGATCTTTCCTGAGCGGCGTTCTTGCGAAATGAAAAAACTGATCGAAGTTAACAAACCAATTTAGTTCGTGCGATCCGTACAAATCCCCGCAGACGCCGCGTTGCGCCACCAGCCCAAGTAGCCGCGCCAGCCTTCGCCTGCAAAAAAATTCGTTCGGATCTCTTCCATCAGTCTGTTTGTAACATCAAACGGGAATGTCTGTCAACTTACATTCGCTCCGGCACGTCGATTCCCATCGTTTCAAGCGCCGCAGTCAACGAACGCCGTGTCATGTCGGCCACGGCTATCAGGACGGCACGTTTTACATCGTCCGGCTCGGAGATGATCTTGTGATGGTGGTAGAAAAGGTTGAATGTCTTTGCCAGGTTGAATGCGTATTTTGCAAGTATAGCCGGTTCATTTTGTGAAGCCGCCTGTTCAACGGTTTCTTCGAGACGCGACGCCAAAACCGCCATCGCCCAGATCTCATTACCGGCATCTGAGGCAAAAACATCTGACACTTTGGCCGCGTCGTTTAACAACGAATGAGCGTTTCCAACCGATTCGCCTTTTTCCTCGAGTTTTCTGAATATCGAATTTGCCCGGACTGCCGAATACTGGCAGAAACATCCTGTCTCGCCATCAAATGACAGTGCTTCCTTGAAGTCAAAAACGATGACCGTATTTCGGGTAAATTTCAAAAGAAAATATCGGAGAGCTCCGACGGCGATCTGATGCGCGATAAATTTCTTTTCAGCTTCGGTAAGATCGGCGTGTCGCGCCTCGACCTCGGCAAACGCGTTATTTTCAAGCCGGTCGATCAGGTCGTCCGCCTTTACGCCGAGGCCTTTGCGGCCGCTCATCTCTATGAACGAACGCTGACGGTCCTCGTCCGAAAGTTGAAACCCCAGCTCCTCAGCAGCCGCGGGTGACAATGCGACCATTTCGTATGAAAGGTGAATGCTTGCCCTTTCGCCTTTTTCGGGCGAAATTGCCGCGACGCCTTTTTTGACGACCTCCTGCGGGTACGACTGCCGCGAATCTATCACGTTGTAAATCGTCTCGCCGTGACCGAACTCGAACGGGTGTTCGACGTTCTCGCTTTCATTCGAAGTTGTGACCCAAACCTGTTTCCCGTCAGCGTACTGATGAAACGGTTTGTAATAAAAATCCATTCCGAGGATGCCCAGCTTCCACATTTGATACGCGATATCTTTGCCCGTATAGGTTACGGTACCGTTCGAACGAACAAGGATCTTATCCGCCTCGTGATCGTCCGTTCCCGAGTGAGATTCGAACGGCATCACCCAGCATCCGGCATGTTTCCCCTCGGTTTCGAAGTGGATAACGCCGAGCTTTTTCATCTGATCGAACGCGGAGTTCCAAAAATGCAGATGAAGAATCTCCGATTCGCGCGGCAGCAGATCGTAACGAATGGAAAGCCGCTCCATCGTATCGAGGATGCACTGGACGTTTCGCGTCGCGACATAATCGGCCAGCGCGGCGGTTTCATTGTTGCCTTCTTCGATCAAATGGAGAACCTCGGCACGGTTTGCCTTTAATTCTTCGTCTTCCTGATACATCTGACCGACGCGGGCGTATAAGTCCCAGCAATAATAATCAAAACTATGTCCGTCAGCGTCCAGCTCCTGATCAAGCGTCTTGATCGCGGGTAAATCCATTTGCTCCAGGTAAATGAATCCGACGACCACGTCCGCCACTTGAACCCCGGTGTTGTCGATATAGTTCTGAACTTCGACACGCTTTCCGGTTGCCGAAAGGATTCGCGCAAACGAATCGCCGAGGACGGAATTTCGGACGTGTCCGATATGAGCGGCCTTGTTGGGATTTACTGATGTGTGTTCAACACAGACTTTGGCAGCACCGGGAGCCGCGGAGGCAGCAACATTCGGAAGTGGAGCAGCCTCAGCGTTCTCCGCGAGAAACCTCGCTCGATCAAAAAATACGTTGAGATACCCTGCACCAGCGACCTCGACCTTGCGAACAAAATCCAGCGTCTCAAGCTGTGCCTTCAACGCTTCGGCGATATCGCGTGGATTTTTCTTTTCACCGGTTGACTGCTTGAGCTTTTTGGCAAGCTCAAACGCGATCGGGAACGCCATATCGCCGAGTTCGGTTTTTGGTGGTACCTCAGAGGCGACCGCATCGAGTTCGACGTTGAAAACACCCGCAGCTGTCTCGCGAACCCGTCCGCGCAAAATATCCTGTATCTCAATGATTGTCATAATTTCTACCGCAAGGATAAAACAGAAATTATAAGGGTTTGAGACTGCCGATGGCAAAAGAGCGGAGGCTCTCGGCTACTCGCCGTATCCTGTTAAGGAGATACCCCGCGTGGAAAGTTTCATTTGATTGAAACCGTAAGCGTATAGCTGGTCGCTCGTCCCAGGTTGTCAACACAAACCGATTGGTCACCCGAATATTCGATCTCGTTCGTGTAGCTTGTGTCGCCGCTCTCGAAGATCTGTACGCGGCCCGTGGCGGAACTTACCGTAGCGGTCAGAGTCTGTCCGCGCTTCGCTCCGGCAACATAACAAATACGCCCGCCATTACTGATCTTTCCGGCCATGGTCGCCGATGTTCGGCCGCGAGCAAAACGGATGCGGATATCAGCGAAACCTTCGACACAGAGGGTGACAATTAACATAGAAATAACGACAATTTTCGTGAGATTCATTCTCTTCATATTTTCCTCCGGTTACAATCGCGAAGAATTTTGGAATATCGTATCAAAGCTTTGTGCTTTTTTCTTTTACCTTAAAAAACGATAAACTTCTATTTTTATGAAAACACTATATTTTGATTGTTTTGCGGGGGCAAGTGGCAATATGACACTGGCCGCGCTCGTCAGTTTGGGCGTTGATAAGACGGCCTTGATCGAACAACTGCGCCGGCTGAACATTTCCGATTTTAATATAGAGTTTTCAACCGTTGACCGTTCGGGAATTTCGGCCGTTTACGCCGATGTTAAAGTCCCGCACGAACGCGTCCATAGGCACCTAAGCGACATCAAGAAGATCATTAACGAATCGACGTTAAGTGAAGCAGTTAAAGAACGCGCGGTCGCGATCTTTACCCGTCTCGCTGAGGCCGAGGCCAAGATCCACGGCATCGAAGTTGAAAAGGTCCATTTTCATGAAGTCGGTGCGATGGACGCAATCGTCGATGTGGTTGGGGCATGTATAGGGTTTGAAATGCTTGGAATCGAGCGGTTTACCTGTTCAAAGGTCCATGTCGGCAGCGGTTTTGCCCAAATGGCCCACGGGAGATTTCCGATCCCTCCGCCCGCCGTTGCGGAATTGCTGACTCGTGCGCCGATCTATTCAACCGACATTGAGGGCGAGTTGATAACCCCGACAGGCGCGGCGATAATCTCAACCGTATGTGAGAGTTATGGCGCAATACCTGAACTAAAAGTTGAGCGGACTGGGTACGGAGCGGGAACGCGGGAGTATAAGGACTTTCCAAATGCGCTGCGCATAATTTTGGGAGAAACGGACAGAAACGCAATATCCGATCATCGGCCACTTACCACTGACCACCTGGTCCTGCTCGAAACCAACATCGATGACCTTTCACCGCAAATACTTGGTTATGTAATGGACAAAGCCTTTTTGCTTGGGGCGTTGGATTGTTGGTTTACACCCATCCAGATGAAGAAGAATCGGCCGGCGACGATGGTTTCCGTGCTTTGCGATCTCTCAAAAAAAGACGATATTACCGCTTTGCTCTATTCGGAAACCAGTACGCTCGGGGTCCGGTTAACGTACGTCGACCGCGAATGCTTGCCGCGCGAGGTCGTAAAAGTTCGTACAGAGCATGGTGAGGTGGCCGTGAAGATCGCCAGGTTCAATGACAAAATAGTAAACGCTAAGCCGGAGTATGATCAGGTACGTGAGATCGCTGAGCGAATACATAAGCCGCTTAAGGAAGTGGAGCAGGAAGTTCTTGATAAACTGAACAATAATAAAAGTTTGAACGCGGCCTGATAGCAGTCGGCTACGTGCCCAGGATTGTGCAGGCACAGCCAAGATCATTCAAGAGGGGAAAATCTAACTTGCCAAAGAAAAAATCAAAACACGTCGATCTCGACCTGATCGCACAAGGCGTACGCATGATGCTCGAGGGCATGGGCGAGGATCCTGACCGCGAGGGATTGCAGAAAACGCCCGAACGCGTCGCACAGTTTTATGCCGAACTTACCGAAGGCATGTGGGTCGACCCGAAAGAGCAGATAATGCCGCTGCCAGGCGATTCGCATGACGAAATGGTATTGGTTAAGGATATTTCGATCGCGTCCGTCTGCGAGCATCATCTTGCCCCTTTCGTCGGCAAATGTCACATTGCATATATCCCGAAAAACGGTCGCATCGTCGGGCTGTCGAAGCTTGCACGCATAGCCGAAATATTCGCTCGCCGGCTCCAGGTACAGGAGCGGCTGACGCAGCAGATCGCGCAGACGCTATTTGACGAGCTAAAACCCGTCGGCGTTATGGTGGTTATCGAGGCCGAGCATACATGTATGACTCTTCGCGGAGTGAAGAAGCCCGGTGCGATTACGATCACTTCTGCCGTGCTCGGCGGTTTCCGGCGCGACCCCAGAACGCGGGCTGAAGCGATGTCCTTGATAAAAGGATAATTACAGCAACGATTAGACTTAACTGAACATTAAAGTAGTGCATTAAGTGTCGGAGCGCCGACATCTCAGGATTCACTTTAAGTTATGAAACGAGCGATCACCCTTTTTCTTTTTTGCGCGTTTTGCCTGCCAGTCGTTGCTCAGGACCGTACGGCGAGTTTTGACAGCGACAAAATGCGTGAGCGAGTCAAAGTTCTTTCGTCTGACAATTTTGAAGGTCGGGGCCCCGGTACCGAAGGCGGAAAGAAAGCCGCCCAGTACATTGCCGATCAACTTATGGCAAGCGGGATCAAACCGGCCAACCGCGGAAGCTATTTCCAAAACGTAAGCCTTGTCGGCCTAAAGGCGGAACCGAATACGGTTCTGACCATTGGCTCGAATTCTTTCAAATTTGGCGATGATTTTGTTGCGGCCACGGGGGCGCAATCGGCAAAGGTTTCGGTTGATGCCGATCTGGTCTTTGTCGGCTACGGCATCAATGCGTCGCAGTACAAATGGAATGATTACAAAGGGAATCCTGCGGACTATCGCGGTAAAGTCTTGTTGATGATGGTCAACGATCCACCCGCGACCAAAGCGGAACCGAACCTATTCGGCGGCAAAGCCCTCACGTATTATGGACGCTGGACCTATAAATACGAAGAAGCGGCTCGTCGCGGCGCGGCAGGCGTCATCTTGATCCATACGACCGACTCCGCCGGCTACGGCTGGAATGTTGTGCGCACCTCGAATGGGAGCTGGCGGTACGAGATAGCCCGGACACCGAACGACAAAACTCCGTTTCTGAAACTGAAAGCCTGGGCGACGAACGGCGCAGCGATGAAAATGTTGCAGGCAGCGAACCTGAACCTGGATGACTTGAGGAAAGAAGCAAATAGCCGCAATTTCAAGCCTGTGGCCACGGGGCTCAAAGTAAGGCTCGATCTAAACAGCGATCTGAAGCATCTCGAATCGCCAAATGTCGTCGGCACCGTCGAAGGCTCTGACGCAAACCTCAAAAACGAGTACGTCGTTTTTTCGGCTCATTGGGACCATTTAGGAGTCGGAGAACCCGATGCGCGCGGAGACCGCATTTACAACGGAGCCTATGATAACGCATCGGCGTGGCGGCGATTTTAGGGATCGCCGCGGTCCTTGCTAAAACGCCGCTGAAACAGCGGCCGAAACGATCATTCCTGTTTCTATTCCCAACTGCCGAAGAACAGGGCCTGCTAGGAGCGGAGTATTATTCGCACCATCCGCTCGTACCGCTTGCGAAAACAGCGGCCGACATAAATATCGACGGTGTTAACTTTTTCGGCAAGATCTCCAATTTTATGCCGCTTGGGGCTGAGCGGTCGACGATGATGACATCTCTTGCGAAAGCGGCTGCCGAACGGAATCTCAAGATAACAGCCGACTCAAAACCCGAACAAGGATTCTTTTTCAGATCGGACCATTTTCCGTTCGCAAAGGTCGGTGTCCCGTCCATTAATTTGCAGCACGGAGATACATTCATAGTTCCCCTAAAGGGGGAGGCCGCCGAATTTTTTAAGGATTACACAGCAAAATTTTACCACCAGCCTTCGGACGAATATAAGAACTGGTGGGATATGTCGGCGATGATTCAGGAGGCCGAATTCGCGCTCGCCGTCGGAGTAAATATTGCAGATGCACCGGTGATGCCGCATTACAAACCGGGCGACGAGTTTGCCGCGGCGGATAAGAAGCGATCAAAACGGTGACAACAGGCTAAAACGAGAAGGTGTAGCGTGTGGATAAAATCTCGTTTACACGCTACACTTTATTCTTTTCGGAATGAACACTTTTTACATTACAACCCCTATTTATTACGCCAACAGCCTGCCACATCTCGGCCATTTGTATTCGACGATCGTCGCCGATGTGATTCAGCGATACAAAAGACAGCGCGGTTTCGATACTTATTTTCTTACCGGCACCGACGAACATGGCATAAACATACAACGTGCGGCCGAGGCCAATAACCGAACCCCAATAGAGCAGGTCGAT
>DATJGV010000080.1:0-6783 GCA_035494575.1 Pyrinomonadaceae bacterium
GCAAAAACCGGCAGAATGACCGCGCTGCCTTTGTGGACGACGATCTCGCGGTCGTATTGGATATCGCCGTCGCGGATCGTATCGATGGAAATATTGAATATTTTGCCTTCGTAGATGGTCTTGGTGTTAAGAGTTTCTGGAATCATTTCTTAGAGGATAGTCAAAATAGTAAATTGATGTAAAATTTAGGTATGTCAACCTTTCGCGTTGGGCTAGGAGTTTCGGGCGGGATTGCGGCGTATAAGGCTGTTGAGGTGCTTCGTTTGCTGCAAAAGGCGGGCTGTGAGGTCACGGTTGCGATGACCAAACACGCGACGGAGTTCGTTCAGCCGCTGACGTTTCGCGCCCTGACCGATAAATATGTTCTGGTTGACGATTACGCCCCGGACAACCCTGACCCGATAGCTCATATTAATTTTTCTCAAACCATCGACCTGCTGCTGATAGTTCCGGCGACGGCGAATATCATTGCCAAATTTGCAAACGGTATTGCGGACGATTTTTTGACCTCGACCTATCTGGCCTCGAACGCACCGGTTTTGATCGCTCCGGCGATGAACACGACTATGTGGTTTCAGCCGGCGACGCAGCGGAATATTGATCAGTTGAAAAAGGACGGCGTTCATTTTGTAGAGCCGGTCGAGGGTGAGCTCGCGTGCAAAACAGTCGGGACGGGAAAGCTGGAGGACGTTGAGAATATTGTGGCGCAATCTTTAAGAATTCTTAGCGCAAAGCCGCAAAGACGCGGAGACGCGGAGCCAGAGGCCAGAATCACAAAACAACACGAAATAACACGAAAAATACAATCAACAAGAAATCCGCAATCCGCAATCCAAAATCCGCAATTAAAAGATCTGATCGGAGAGAAGATCTTGCTTACGGTTGGCGGTACGCGCGAGGCGATCGATCCGGTACGGTTTATTTCAAATCATTCGTCGGGCAAGATGGGGTTTGCGGTGGCTAAGGCGGCATCGGAACGCGGTGCCGATGTGACGATTGTTGCCGGTGTGACGACGGTCGATCCGCCTGAAAATATCAAATTAATTCGCGCGGTTTCGGCGGCGGAAATGCACAAGGCGGTGATGCAGGAATTGCCGGACGCGACCGTTTTTATAGGTGCGGCGGCTGTGGCCGATTACGCTCCGGCAAACACGGCGGGCGCCAAGATAAAAAAGGACGGTCGCGAGACGATGACGCTGGAACTTCGCAAAACGCCGGACATTTTGTCGGATGTCGCTGCAAGCAGGACAAACGGATTGACGGTTGTCGGTTTTGCTGCCGAGACGAACAACGTAGTCGAATACGCAAGGTCAAAAATGCAGAAGAAAAATCTCGATATTGTGGTGGCGAACGATATAACGCAGGCGGGCGCGGGGTTCAATTCGGACACGAACATCGCGACGATCCTTGTTAAAGACGGAAAAGAGATCGAGATTCCGCTGACCTCAAAAGCGGATATGGCAAACCAAATATTGGACGAGATCGTAAAATTAAGAACCAAAAAATGAGCGACGGACTGACGGCACTTATATCAGACATCAGGGAACAGATACTGTTCATGCAGGAACTCGGCGTTGAAGCAATGGATGCCGACCTGTCGGACCGTGCTGCCGTTGCGGAAACGGCTCGAGAAGAAGAACCATTCGTAATACGGTCCGCCGCCGATATTCCCGATCTCACGCCGAAAACGAAACCGGCCGAACCGCGAGTTGAGAACGGTTCGAGACTTTCCGCTCTGCCTTCGCTCAAAAACCGAAGCAATCCGAATTTAAGATCTGTTACTCCGAAAGCGCAAGAACCTACAATGCCGGAAACGAAAACCGAAAAATCTTTAGACGCTGCTTTATTCGACGCGAGTCCGGCATTGCCGCAGACGAGCGAAACGATAGAAGACATTCGCGCAGATATTGGAAACTGTACCCGCTGCGAGTTGTGGGAGGGCCGAACGAAGATCGTTCACACAACGGGCAATCTTAGCGCCGATCTGATGTTCGTTGGCGAAGCGCCCGGAGCGGATGAGGACGCAAAAGGCGAGCCGTTCGTTGGCCGGGCCGGACAACTTTTGACCAAGATAATCGAAAGCATCGGGATGCGGCGCGAGGACGTGTGCATCGGCAACATCAACCGGTGCCGCCCGCCAAACAATCGCAAGCCAACTATCCAGGAGGCACACACTTGCCGACCGTTTCTGATGCGCGAGATCGCGGTCATCAGGCCGAAGGTGATCGTCGTTCTCGGCAACACTGCGCTGCATAATTTGCTGGACACAAAAACTGGTATCACGCAGATGCGCGGCATCTTTCACGATTACTTTGGCGTTAAGGTGATGCCGACGTTTCATCCGGCTTATCTGCTTCGCGACCCGCACAAGAAACGTGAGGTTTGGGAAGATATGAAAAAAGTCCGCGATTATCTGAAACAGGCCGGATAGGAGGCCGGCGCGGCATGCAGGCTCCGCTTTTCGCAAAAGAAAATAAAATTGACGGCGAGACGGTTGAACGGGTCTACGCCGAATTGCTTCAAAAGGCGAAAGTCCTTTATCCTGATAAAACTTTTATACTTGGAACCGGAAACGAAAACGCCGATGTCGTGGTAGTCGGCGAATCGCCTGGACCGCCGGACATCACGACGGGAAAGCCGTTCACAGGTCCGGCGGGCGATCTTTTGATCCGCATTCTCGGATCGATCGGTTTGCGAAGTTCGGATTGTTATCTGACAAACGTGGTAAAGTTCATCTCGACGGGCGATGAGATAGACGCAGCGATGATATCGTTCTTTACGCCGTATTTGCGAAGGGAAATTGCTGCGGTAGATCCGGAGATCATCATTTCGCTCGGGAACACACCGACGCGTGCGCTGCTTGAAACCAAGAAGCCGATCTCGGAGCTGCGCGGAAAATTTTTCGACATCGACGGACGCAAGTTGATGCCGACTTTCAATCCCGCATACTTGCTGCGCGACGCTTCGAAAAAACGCGAAGTGTGGGAAGATATGAAAATGGTTCGAGATTTTTTGCGTAGTAGATAGATTACTAAAGGCTTTTTCTGCTTTTTGTTAATTGATCGGCAAGAAGGCCTACTTTATCCCAAATATGAAAAAACTAGTATCGTTATTTTTGTTGATCGCAATCGGTTCATTTTCGCTGTCCGTTTATCCGCAAAAGCCCGGCTATTCGGTGATCAAAGAGCTCCAGGGGCCGCAGAACCCGCGGCTTGGTTTCATCATACACGGCGGTGCCGGTGTTATAACAAGAAGTTCGCTGACGCCCGAACGCGAAAAGGAATATCGTGCGAAACTGGAAGAGGCGCTGATGGCAGGCTATAAGGCTTTGCAGTCGGGCAAATCGAGCGTTGATGCGGTCGAGATCGCGATCAGGATAATGGAGGATTCGCCGCTGTTCAACGCCGGAAAAGGCGCGGTCTTTAACCACGAAGGCAAGAACGAGCTTGATTCGTCGATAATGGACGGAAAAACGCTTGCGGCCGGCGCGGTGGCCGGTCTGCATCACGTCAAGAACCCGATCACGCTTGCACGCGCCGTTATGGAAAAATCACCACACGTGATGATGGTCGGCGACGGCGCGGAAAAATTTGCAGCCGAGCAGGGAATCGAGCTGGTTGACGAAAAATATTTCTGGACGCAGCCGCGTTGGGATGCCCTTCAGAAAGTGTTAAAGGAAGAAAAAGAAAAAGCTGCGGGAAAGAAAGTGAGCAGCAATTACTCAGAGTTGCCCTACAACAAATTCGGTACCGTCGGAGCGGTCGCGCTCGATAAGGACGGCAATCTCGCTGCCGGAACATCGACGGGCGGTATGACGAACAAAAGATACGGACGCGTGGGTGATTCGCCGATAATCGGAGCCGGAACGTACGCAAACAACAACAGCTGTGCGGTTTCGGGAACCGGTTGGGGCGAATTTTTTATACGGCTTGGGGTTGCGCGTGACATCTGTTCGTTGGTCGAATATCGCGCTCTGCCGCTGCAGCAGGCTGCGGATATCGTGATCCATAAAAAATTACAGGATGCGGGCGGCGACGGCGGCATCATTGCAATGGACCGTTTCGGCCACATCGCGATCTCGTTCAATGATGAGGGCATGTACCGTGCATACATCGACGCGGACGGAAAGCCGGTCGTCGAGATTTACAAGAATTAAACGATATTTAAGGTGCCCGCGAAACACGCGAAAGCACGCGAAAATCTAATTGCTTTTGTTTTTTCGTATATTTCGCGTGTTTCGCGGGCAAAGCATTTGAGGTTATCAACATTAATGCTAACTGCGGAAATCATTGCGATCGGCTCAGAACTTCTTACTCCCGAAAAAACCGACACGAACAGTCTTTGGCTTACCGGACGATTGAACGAGATCGGCGTTGAGGTGAAACTTAAGACTATTGTCGGCGACGATGCTGCTCGGCTCGAAGAAGCGATCGCTGACGCTGTAAAGCGTTCCGATGTAATCATTACGACCGGCGGGTTGGGGCCGACCGAGGATGACATTACGCGCCGATGCTCCGCAAATGCGATCGGCAGAGAGTTGGTATATCACGAGGAGCTCGAGGCTCACCTGCGTGAAAGGTTCAGGCTTTGGGGCCGCGAGATGCCGGAGATCAACAAGCGCCAGGCTTATGTGATCGACGGAGCCGAGATCTTGCCCAACCCGAACGGTTCTGCGGTCGGAATGCTGGCGAAGATCGACGAAAAATTTCTTGCCGTGCTGCCCGGACCGCCCCGTGAGAACCAGCCGATGTTCGACAATTACGTCTTTGCGAAATTGAAAGAAAGCGCAGGCAATGTAATTGTAAAACGTCGCGTTTTGCGCGTTACGGGCTATGGTGAATCGGCGGTGGATGAGCTTATCGCCCCGATCTATACGTCCTATCAAAACCTCGACACATCGATCTTGTTCACAAAAAGCGAGATCGAGGTGCACCTGGCGGCACGGGCGGATTCGGATGAGAAAGCGTCGGTGGTCGTTGAAGAAGTTACGAAAAAGATCCTCGATGTGTTGGGCGATGCGGTATTTTCGACGGACAACGAAACGATGGAGCAGGTCCTAGGAAAGATTTTGACAAAAAGGGGGCTGACGATCTCGACGGCCGAGAGCTGTACCGGAGGACTTATCAGCAGGCGGCTTACGGAAGTTCCGGGTTCGTCAAAATACTTTCTCGAAGGTGTTGTTTCCTATTCAAATGAAGCGAAAATACGTCTGTTGAACATCCCGAGCAAGACGATTGAGATGCACGGCGCGGTCAGTGCCGAAACCGCCGAGGCAATGGCAAAGGGAATGCGTGAAGTCTCAGGATCCGACGTTGCTTTATCGGTCACAGGCATCGCCGGACCCGATGGCGGGACACCCGAAAAGCCTGTCGGAACCGTATTCATAGGTTATTCGGATACACACGGCGAAATGTCGAGAAAATTCCTGTTTCCCGGTGACCGGTACCTCATCCGCTGGCGTTCAAGCCAGGCCGCTCTCGACTATGTCAGGCGCAGGCTTTTGGCGGCGGCAAAAAATGCTTGACATTACGGTTAAATAGGGCTTAAATGCAAGAAAAAACTTGCTTTTTTTTCGTTTTCGGATGAAAATTAGCCAGGCGTTGCACTCACACCCGACGCAGCGCGATTTTTGCAACTTTGCGTTTTCAATCGCGTGTAAGTTTTTCGGCAAGGGTTTTTGGTATTCCGTTCTCAAGAAGTTAAAACTATGAAGACACAAGCTTCACTCCGCTTTTTAGCGATATTTGTAATCGTTTTCTCACTTTTGTCTCCCGCCGCGATCCTCGCCGCCGGCGACGGGAACAAGCATTTTAAGGCCGGAATGAAGCACGAGGTCGCCGAAAAATGGGACGCGGCGGCCGAAGAGTTCGCGCTTGCCGTAACGGAGAATCCGAAAAACCCCGAGTATCGCCTGCACCTGCAGCGCGCGTTGTTTAACGCGTCGCAGATGTATATGAAGAAAGGAGCTGCGGCGGCCAAAGAGGGCGATTATGAGGGCGGATACAACGCCTTCAGGAAGGCCTACGGCTACGACCCGACGAACGAACTTGCCAAATCGGAAATGGAGCGGATGGTCCGCATGCAGCAGGGAATCAAGGACGATCCTGCATCCGAAAACAAGAAGGACGACGCCGGCAAGGTCAATTTCGTCCAGACGGGTTATGCAAATCCAAAGGTACCGGATGGCCCGTTGCCGCAAAGATTGGAAAAGCTGCGTGACGTTCCGTTTCCGGGCGGAGTCGATCTCCAGTTCCTGGTCAAGGAGCTTGCGAAGGACCTTGATCTGAACGTCCTTTTTGATTCGCAGTCACGTCTCGACAGCCGTCGTGTCAAGATCGAGTTAAAGAATGTAACCGCCGCGAAGGCGCTCGATTATCTTTTTCTACAGGAAAACCTGTTTTTCCAGAGAGTCGGTCCGCGGACGATACTTGTTGCCGACAACAACCGCCGCACAAATTTCCAGCAGTTGGTTTTGAGAACTTTCTACCTTGCCAATGCCAATCCGAAGGACGTCCAGGCTGTTATCCAATCGGCGATCCCGGCACAACCCGGCCGCAGCCAGACCATCGTTCTTAAGGACGACGCGACGAACAGCATCACCGTCCGCGATACCGAAGAGAATATCAGGTTGATCTCGAAACTGATCGATTCGCTGGACAAAGACCGTGCAGAGGTCGTAATGGATGTAAACATCTATGAGGTCTCCAAATCGGACCTGATGCAGTTGGGCAATCAGATCGGGGACCAGACCCAGTTGACTACGCTTGGCGGAACTACGCGTTC
>DATJGV010000081.1:0-6851 GCA_035494575.1 Pyrinomonadaceae bacterium
GCCGGTTGCCCCAATAGAAGAGCACGAAAGCGGCGAAGCCGCCCATCGCGATCTTTACGGCCAGAAAAGGCAGATTGCCGATGTCCAAAAGGCTGGCCATCAGTTGGTTGCTTTCGGGAGCAACGCCGCTGCGAACCCAAACCAATGTCAATAACGCGTCCACAAGGTTGAGAGTGAATAAAAGAAAAGCCTTTTGGAAAAGGTACATAGACGTTTATCTGTGCGCAAAAACTTGTTAAACAGCTGCCCTTAAACAATCCAACCCCCGAGTTTTGAACCTCGGGGGCCGGTGTGAAATAGAAATGAATTATCGTTAACGATTGCAATATACGGCTAATAACAAATAATTTCAAGAAAAATTTGAAAAAAGATTCAATTTAACTTTGCGGGGCAAAATGATAAGCTAATAAAGCACTTACAGATTCGAACCAAATATCGGACAACGGATTCCGAATGCGGAAAATCAAACCTGCGGCTTGGTCTTTTAAGCTGATTACTGCTGTAGTTTATTAAACATTTACAAGAGGTGAAGCTATGAAGAGACAATATTATGTTAGAAGTTTGCTGATTATCCTTGCGGTGATCTTCGTCATTGGTTCGGTCGATACATTCGGCCAGCGGCGAACGACGAAACGGCGGCCAGTTGTTCGCAGGGCCGTTGTTAAAAAGCCGGTGCGCCCCGCGGTTAAATTGTATGCCGTTGACCGTGGAACCAAGATTCACGTGCGGATGAATGATTCGATCGGATCGAAAACCGCGAGGATCGGTGACAGATTTACAACCACAGTGACCGAGCCGGTTTACGCAAACACGGGAGCAATAGTGATACCGTCAGGCAGCACGATAACCGGAAGAGTCGATTCGGTAACGCCCGCGGCCAAAGGCGGAAAGGCCGGCGCCATCGATGTCAGTTTCTTTGAGGTAAGAACTCCGAACGGCACCCGTCGGGCGATAAACGGATCGCTGACTGACCTTGATACGGAAAAAGGCAAGAGCGACACCGAGGGAACGGTTTCCGGCGACAAGATGAAACACCGAAAGATCATCTTTATCGGTGGCGGCGGCGCGGGCGGCGCGATACTCGGCGCGGCCATCGGCGGTGGTAAGGGCGCTTTGATCGGAGCACTGCTCGGAGCCGGAGGCGGATTCCTGGGCGAACGCTACACAAAGGGCGAGAACGTCGAAGTCAAACCGGGAGCGGAATTCGGCGTTATCCTGAATCAATCGATCACGATGCCGAAGTTCGCTGAGGTGAATCCGTAAACCAGGAGCAGGGGCAGTTGCTGTTGGCGGAAAAAGAAAAGCCGGAAGAGTAAGACTTTTCCGGCTTCCGACTTAAGAAGATCCTGCTGGGTGGTACCGACCCAGATTTGGCTAGTTTGTAGCCAACTGCTTCCCAATCGTTTCGAGATGCTTAACGATCTTTTCGATCAGCCAATTCGGGGTCGACGCTCCGGCCGTTAGCCCGACTTTTTCCACGCCTTCAAGATCGTGCGGGTCGATCTCGTCTTCGGTTTCGATCAGAAAGCTTTTCCTGCACTGCTCTTCGCAGACAGCTAATAGCTTTCGGCTATTGGATGAGTGGCGGCCGCCGATTATGTAAAACGCATCCACCATGCCGGCAAGTGCCCGCGCGGCGTCCTGACGGTCGCGCGTCGCGGAACAGATGGTGTTAACTACCTGAACCTCGTCGTCGGTTTTTGATTTTACGGCTTCAGCGGTGTCGAAAAATGTTTTGGCCTTGATCGTTGTTTGCGAGACGACAAGAGGATTTCGCAATCTCGGTAGGGAAGCGACCTCGGTTTCGTCGCGGATCACAAACGCATGGTTCGGCGCGTAGCCCTTTACGCCGATCATTTCCGGATGGTCGGGGCTGCCAACGACAACAACGTGGCGGTCCTGCTCGGCCGCGCGTGCTGCGAGCTTTTGAACGCGGGTGACGAACGGGCACGTCGCATCGACAACCTTGGATGCTTTTTCTTCGAGTTCCTTTTGAACCTGCGGAGTTACACCATGAGCGCGGATAACGGCTGTCTCGCCGCGTTTTATCTGAATCGGATCGCTGATCGTCGCGACACCTTGTTTGCCCAGCCTTTGCATCTCCTGTTCGTTATGGATGAGCGGGCCGAGGCTTCGCACAGTGTCGCCGCCATCGAGAGCGTCTTCGACCATCTCGACGGCTCGCTCGACGCCAAAACAAAATCCGTATTCGTCTGCCAGTAAAACTTGCATAATATAACGCAATTAGCGTTTCAAGCCGATTCTATCAAATGTAAACGTGAAACAAAACCCTGTGAAATTATCGAACCGGTTCTCTCAGTACGATCTCCGCTGTCAAACGCGCGGTCTCGGCTGCTTTTGAATTGGCATCGCTTAAATTCGCTATCTGCAGCAACGCCTCGCCGGTTCGCGAAAGCAACCTTACAAGGTCGCCTTCTTCGGCTTTAGTACGGGCGACGAGAGCCGGCCAATCCAAGCCGCCCGTCCATCTTTCGGCGGCTGCCGCGGCGGAATAGTTAATATCTTCGGCGGGTTCGACGCCAAACTGCCATTCAACTTTGGAAATGTCGTAAATTACCGTCTCAAACTCCGACAGAAGATCGATGAGCCTGTCCGAAAGATAAAGTTCGCCATAATTCCTCTCGGGATCGGCGGCGAGAGCGGCCATCATCCCTGCGGCGTATTTAGGCTCCAATTCATCAAAAATTCCCCTCCGCAAAGATTCACCGGCAAGCAATGGTCGATCGATTCGCAGATCGGCGAGCCATTTACCGCGTTCAGTGACTTTCTCGGCGTGGAAATCGAGATAGCCGAAATGATCGAGAACTTTTGCACGTCGTTCAAACGGCAGCCAGATATCGTCCTTGAGAAACGCAATATCGCGACGGACCTTCGCAATGTTCTCTGCGTTTTCCCGTTCTTCCCAGAGCAACTGAGTCGCCTGATGCTTTGCCTCACTGATGAGATTATCGGGCAAAAGTTTGTCGATCAGCCCATTAATGATCAGTGCGGCATCGTCGTCCCCGGCTTTTTTGAATGAAACTTTCGGTTCGTCGAGCAGTCGATTTTTACCTTCGAAAACGTCGAAAAATGCCTGCTCGATGGTATCGTGACGGATCGTATATGTTCTTTCGTAAACGCGGCTCACGCGTTCGAGCGGCAGCGTCGTACCCTGGCCGTCGTCACGCATCGCCGAAACCGCGTCGCCGTGAACATTCAGCACCATAAAAAGCCGCTTACCGCTCCGGCCCTGCGTGATGATGCGTCCTTCGACAACATTTTCGCGAAGCCAATTGTGACGCATCTCTGCCCTTGTGGTAGGCAGCTTTTCCTGAAGCCGCATCAACGCACTGGTAAGCCGTTCAAACCCGAAGACGTTTTCTATCGTTAAGCCGTGTCCCTCAACGGGAAGCTTCGCAGCGATCTTGTCAAGATATTCGTCCACTCGTTTTCTAAGCGTTTCGATCTGCTGCCGGGTCTTGCGGAATGCAAAACTCTTCTCCGCAATATCGCGCAAGTATGCGAATTCGCCGAACGCATCGAGCAGATTCAAGAGACTGGTGTAGGTCGCACGAAATTGGCTGTGAAGAGGATCGGGCGGAGCCTTTAACAGCTCCGCGATCTTTTTTGGATTTTGAAATTGTCCGGGAGCAAGAACGACAAAACCTACATTGTCCTTTCCTCGTCGGCCGGCGCGTCCGGTCATCTGTTGCAGCTCGCTTGCGCGAAGCGGCCGCCACCCTTCGTTGCCGCGCGTATCGGCGTTGCTTACGACAACCGTCCGAGCGGGAAAATCGACACCTGCTGCGACTGTGGAGGTAGCAAAGATAGCATTAAGCAAACCAGCGGACATCATTTTTTCGATCACGAGTTTCCAGGCCGGAATGTGCCCGGCATGGTGCGACGCTACGCCCGCATGGATCAGGATATTGCGATGTTTGTGATTTTTTATCTCGGGGTTTTCGGCCGCAAAATCAGCAAAGATCTCTTCGCGCTTTTGCTGTTTTTGCTGATCGTGTTTTTGTGATTTGTCGCCCGCAACTTCTAACGCAGACTCGTCGCATTTTCGCCTTGTCGGCAAGAAAATGATCGCCGGCAGCAGATCAAAGCCGCGCAGCGCGTTGATCAGCTTCGGAGGCGGAATTTCCGGCGTTTCTCTATCCATTGCAATAATTATAACTTATGCGGGCTAGCGCAGCCTGTTTCATTTGATAATTCTTAGTCATCACTCTTATAATCGGCGGTGCCGACCCGATTCGACAGATCTTGATTTCCGTAAGCACTCGTGAGGAAGAAATGAAAGCCTTTAGCCGTCGTGATTTTTTGGGCACAGCTGCAGCCATCGGTGCCACAACCGTTTTGACCGGGACCAATATTCTGGGGAAAAGTAGTATGAAACAAATTCAGCTCGAGGAAATTACTGTTACCGAGCTTTCAGCCGGGATGCAAAAAGGTGAAATGACAGCGGTCGATATTGCCAAGGGCTATCTGGCTCGGATCGCCGAGATAGATAAGAAGTTAAACTCTATCATCGAATTAAACCCCGACGCGTTGGCTATTGCGGCCGAGATGGACAAAGAGAGAAAAGCGGGCAAGGTTCGCTCGCCTTTGCATGGCATTTCTATCGTTATCAAGGACAATATCGATACGGCCGACAAAATGAAAACGACAGCAGGCAGCCTTGCACTGGTTGATGCTCCGACGCCAAAACAGGATGCGTTTTTGGTTCAACAGCTTCGCAAAGCCGGCGTTGTCATTCTCGGCAAGACAAATCTGAGCGAGTGGGCAAACTTTCGTTCGACAAAATCTTCGAGCGGCTGGTCTGGACGCGGGGGGCAGACTCATAACCCATATATTCTCGACCGAAATCCCTGCGGCTCGTCCTCCGGTTCGGGATCGGCGATAGCTGCAAACCTTGCGGCGGTTGCGGTCGGCACGGAAACGGATGGTTCCATCATATGTCCATCGTCAACCTGCGGAATCGTGGGCATCAAACCGACGCTCGGACTGGTTTCGCGATCGGGGGTGATCCCCATCGCTCATAGCCAGGATACTGCAGGGCCGATGGCGCGAACCGTTGCGGACGCGGCGGCGTTGTTAAGTGTTCTTGTTGGAGCAGACCCGAACGACGCAATAACGACACAAGCAAAAGCTGAAAAAGACTACACCCAATTTCTGCAAAAGGACGGCTTGAAAGGAATGAAGATCGGCGTCGCGCGTCAGTACTTCGGACGCAATGACAAGGTCGACAAATTGATCGAACCGCACTTGCAGGTGCTAAAAGGTGGCGGAGCGACATTGGTCGATATCCAATTTCCAAAACTTAACGATTTCGGTGACGCAGAATACCAGGTTCTGCTTTACGAATTTAAAGAAGACCTGAACAAATACCTTGCCGCGCGCGGTGGGCAACATAAAACTTTGAAGGACCTGATCGATTTCAACAACGCGAACGCTGAAAAAGAAATGCCATATTTCGGCCAGGAAATCTTCATCCAGGCGGAAGCCAAGGCAGATTTGAACGACCGCGCATATCGTCTCGCGCTGCTGCAAACCAAGCTTTTGACGCAAGAGCAGGGAATCGACGGCGTAATGAATGATAATAAACTCGATGCGATCGTCGCACCGTCCGGCGGAGTCGCATGGCCGACAGATCTCGTCGGCGGCGATTGCGGAGTTTTCGAAAGTTCTTCGCTGGCGGCAGTCGCAGGGTACCCGAACATTACTGTTCCTGCAGGTTATGTGCAAGGTTTGCCAGCTGGTATCTCTTTCTTTGGCCGAGCGTTTTCCGAGCCGGTTTTGATCAAGATCGCCTACGCATTTGAGCAGGCGACTAAGGCGAGGAAGACGCCGAAGTTTTTGCCGACTTATCCCTAAAATCTGCTGTTTAATTAAATAATTAAAAAATAATTAAATGGCAGACCTGACTAAATTCTATTTCTTACCGCTTTATTAAAGATGGCCTGCAGGCCTTCGAGCAAGAGGTCTTCGTCAGTTATCTGAATTTGTTTACAGTCTTTCGAAATTGTTTTAGCGAATCCACCGGTTGCGATCACATGCGGTGTTTCTCCCAGCTCTGCGGTCATCCGCGAAATTATTCCTTCGACCAGTCCTATATATCCATAAAAAATGCCTGACTGGATCGAGGCGATGGTCGAGTCACCGATAACCGATGCAGGACGACCAATTTCAACCTCGGGAAGTCTTGACGCCTTTAGGTGCAAGGCATGGGCCATCGTTTTCATTCCCGGTGCGATCGTGCCACCGAGGTACTCGTGATTAGAATTTACGGCATCGATCGTCGTGGCGGTGCCGAACGAGCAGATAATACATGGCACGCCATATTTTGCCGCGGCTGCCGAAGCCGTGATCAGCCTGTCAACACCAAGTGTTTCGATCGTTTGATAACGAATCGTTAACCCAAAATCGAAAGAGGTATCGACAAATACGGGGATTACGCCGAAACGACTCGTAAGAAAATCACAAAGCGGTTTCTCTGATTCGGGTACAACTGATGCGACGATCGCCGCGGTTATATCGTCACGCAAATCTTTACCGATGGCTTTTTCAAGATCAGCCGCCGTCGCGTCTTTATTTGTTGGGATCGAGAGTTTTGAGACAAGTTTGTCGCGGTCAAAAACGCCGAATTTGGTTGAGGAGTTTCCGATGTCAATGGCGAGAATCATTTATCGGTACCGCCTGCGGTAGCGGGCGGCTTAAGAGGTGGTTTTGTTATCTCTGAGGTATCGATCAGTTACGTTAAACCATCCGCTACCACAGATGGTACTGACATGTTTATCCCTGCAGGGGCAAGCCGTCATACACGATACGCCAGCCGTTGTTGCGGCTTG
>DATJGV010000082.1:0-18805 GCA_035494575.1 Pyrinomonadaceae bacterium
GCCGGTCGCTTTGCCGACCTCGTCTGCTAGCTCCTTCATCGTAAACTCACCCGGGTTGCCAATATTTACCGGCATGTGGATATCGTCAGCTTCAGTATTCATCAAACGGATGAGGCCGTCCACCAGGTCGCTGACATAGCAGAACGAACGCGTCTGCGAACCGTCGCCGTAAATCGTCAGTTCCTGTCCGCGCAACGCCTGAACTATAAAATTCGAGACCACGCGGCCGTCGTTTTCGAGCATCCGTTCGCCGTATGTGTTAAAGATCCGAACGATCCGCGTATCGACATTGCCCTGCCGGTGGTAATCCATCATCAGCGTTTCGGCGACACGTTTGCCCTCGTCGTAGCAACTTCTGAGGCCGATGCAGTTCACGTTTCCCCAATAATCTTCAGTTTGCGGATGCACGATCGGGTCGCCATATACTTCGGATGTCGAGGCCTGCAAAATTCTCGCTTTTACACGTTTCGCAAGCCCGAGCATGTTGATCGTGCCCATCACGTTCGTCTTGACGGTTTTTATCGGATTGTACTGATAGTGGACAGGCGAAGCGGGACAGGCAAGATTATAGATCTGATCGACCTCAAGCAGAATCGGCTCAGTCACGTCGTGACGGACAAGCTCAAATCTGTGGTCGTCAAGGAGCCCGGAAATATTTTCCTTTCGCCCGGTAAAAAAATTGTCGAGGCAAATGACTTCGTTGCCCTCGTTCAACAGTCGTTCGCAGAGATGCGATCCGATAAATCCGGCACCGCCGGTGACTAAAATACGCATATTAATTAAACCGCCGAGACCCGAGGATTTTTAAACAGAAATAAATGGGATGAAGGGGATAAATGCGACGATAAAAGCGTGAATGAAAGGATAATTCCAATAAATCCCATTTACCCTCTTTATCCCTGTAAAAACCCTTCCCCACTTGTGGTAAACATTCATTTTAGATGTTTTTCGAAGAAACCCAAAATCCTTTCATACTCATCCGTCCAACTCGTCGGCCGTTCAAAGCCGTGATTTTCCGACGGATAGAACATAACTTCGAAATATTGCGTCTTTCCGAGACGTATCAATTTTTCGACCAACTGCATCGAGTCCTGCACGTGAACGTTGCTATCGACTTCACCGTGAAGTATTAACAGCGGCCGCTCAAGCTTGTCGGCATACGTGATCGGCGAACTGCGTTCATAAGCCTTCGGATTTTTATCAGGGAACCCGAGCCGCTGGGCTGTGTATCCCGGTGACGAAGCGTAGTAGTTTTTCCAATCGGCAACAGGCCGCAATGCTGCGGCTGCGGCAATTTTGCCGGGTGCTCGCATTGCAAGCATTTCCGCCATAAATCCGCCATAGCTGCCGCCGTAAACGCCAACCTTGGCCGGATTGACGCTGTAATTTGCAACCATATAATCGATGGCGTCGATGTGGTCGTCCATGTCCTTGCCGCCGAGAAAATCGTAAACATCCGTCCGCCATTCGCGTCCGTAACCCGCCGATCCGCGATAGTCGATGTCCAAGACGATATAGCCTTTCTGCGTCAAAAGCTCGTTGAACATAAATTCACGGTAATAATTGTTCCAGCCGTTGACAACGTTTTGCAGGTAGCCCGCGCCGTGGACAAAAACGACCATCGGGTATTTCTGTTTCTTGTTAAAGTTTAGAGGTAGGTAAATTTTTGATTTGATTTGTTTCCCATCGCGTGAAGGGATATCAATGAATTTTGGTTGGCACCACGTTCGACTCGAAAAGCTTTTAGCCGTGGTTTTTGTTATTTGTAAAGGGTTATTCTGGTCAGTGCCACATCCCACACAAGCCCTTATAGAAAATAGATCGGTGGGACGATTCCATTTCGAACCAGAAAAAATTATTGAATTGCCTTTGTCAGATATTTGAGGGTCGGTTTTCATCCAAGAGAATTCTTGGGATAAATACAGTTCCTTATTGACACCGTCCTTCGATTGAACAAAAAACTCGCGTCCGTATGGTCCATCTTCTGTTGACAGATATACGATTTGTCCGTCAGCTCCCGCCCATTTGGCCCACTCCACCTGCCAGTTTCCTTTTGTAAGCTGAGTAATTTTAACGTTCGAAGAATATCCGGCGTCCGTCGGATTTCCACCGCTAATCTCGCCTGTCGTGTTTGTCGGAGCGGGATTCTTTTCGAGCTTTGCGAGATAAATGTGATTAAACCCGTCCTTCTCCGAGCAGAAGAAAAGCTCGCTTGGGTCTTTCGGGTTCGGCTCGACGATCGCTGACAGCGGAGCCTGCCATTTATCGTCGGTTTCTTCCGTTACAAGAATCGTCTGCTCGTCCTTGCTTCCTACGTTGTGAACATAAAAAAGTTGGCGGCGTTTTGTGTCCTTGTCGTTGCGGTCGATTATCAGGCTGCGGTTGTCGGCGGCCCATTCGATGCGGCGAAAATTGCTGACGCCTTCCGGTTTCGGCAGTTTTATCTCGAATGCAGTGTCACGGCTGCCGTCCGTCGGCACAACGAGAACTTTCTGCTCGGACCATCCGCGTCGAACGGTAGGCGCCTGGACAAATTCGTCGAGATAATTCGGCACGACAAGGGCCTTCTGCTTGGAACTATCAGATACAACATAAGCCACGAGTGAGCCATCTTTGCTCGCCGTCGCGCCGTTGACGGAAACGAACTTTTGCGGCTCTGCCTCCTTAGAAAGCTGTGTCAGCGTCGCGTCCGCTGTGTCTAGAGCAAAGAGATTTCCGTTTTGTTGAAAAAGGATCCGGTCGTTGTCAATGAATTTTGCGGCGACCTCGGGCGATTGGGTTTTGGTGTACCGCTTCGGCTTTGTATCACCAATAGTCAGGACATAAATATCTCCGTTTTGTGTGAACAAAACCTTTTTGGAATTGGGCGACCACTCAAGTCCGCTGATCTGATTTTCACGTTCTTTGACAAAATCGTCTTTTACGGTAAGTCCATAGGTCAACTTATTGTCCGGCGTCGGGCTCGGACTTGGTGCAGGCAGATCGCGCGGGCTGACAAGGCGAACCGGCGCACTCGATCCGCTTGTTTCAGCGAGATAAATATCGCGCGGCATTTTGCCTTCGGCGTTCCACAAATAAACGACCTTCGATCCGTCAGGCGAAAGCTTTTCGCTCTCGACACGCATTCCGGCAATCGACGGCTCGGCCATGATCTGGGAGACGGTCAGGTTCTGGGCTGAAGCAGTTGAAAAAAGTAAAACGCAAAGGGTAAAAAGGCAAATAAACTTGCCCGAGGTCTTGGTTCTCATGCTTAGTCTGTGTTTGGATCAAGGGCTTCCTTTAGAGCTTCCAGTTCTGGCAATACCAGGTGGTCTTTCGGTCTGTCCGCTGCTATCTTTGAGATAATTAGGGCATCTAATGTAAACGCTCTCACAGTTGTACCATAGAGTGAATAACTGACCGAATTCGCCAACGCATCTTCGTAATCGCCGATACCTTTCACTTCACCCAACAAATCGATGTCACCAATTGAGGTCTCGAAGGTAAAGTTTGTCCCGTTCCGTAACGTACCTTCGTCAAAGATAAAAGGTAATGCTTTATCCCAATTGCGTGGTTTAGGGCTGAAAGCGGACAGAGCCATCACTAGTCGCTTGATATTCTCTTTATCGCGCGCGTAACAAAAATCCAGGTCTCTGGTGATGTATCCTGACGAATGAAGCGTGATCGCAACACCTCCGACGATCACGTATTTGACATTATTAATGGCAAGACTGGTAATCGCTTTCTCAAGATCGATCATTCCTATTTAACCTTTTTGATCGGACCGGTTTCGCGGGCGCGATCCAGTTCGGCTAAAAACTTCATGGCGGCTTGAAGATTGTCAATCCGCTGCTGCGGAGTAAGCCGCAACTGAGAGACGGTTAGAGTCAGATCGATACCAAAATCTCGTGCAGCAGCTATCTTACTGCCAGGCAGCGGATTCAATAGTTTTTCTTCCGGAGTTCTCTTCATAACTATATTTTACGGCAGTTCCAGCAATTCTTCACGTCTTTGTGCCTTCTGAGCGTCAGTCATACCCTTGTCGTAAAGGATGTTTTCCCATGTGCCGTACATTGCGTTCGGCAGCAGAATGTATTTTTTCCCGAACAGGTCTTTTGCTTTCTCGACCTCGGCGAACCTGTCAGCTACGGACCGGTTTTCGAACATTACTGAATGGTCGTCGAGATTGTCGCCCATAGAAAACACTATGCGATATTTTGCCAAGATCTGCTGGCGACGCGGCTCCTTACTCGAATCCTTATTTCGTAAGAGCACGTTCTCTGCCGAAACGTTAGCAAACCCGGCATTTTTTAGATTGTCGATCGTTGCTTGTTTTTGGACTTCATCGCGGTTTGAAACGAAGAAAATGCGGACTCCGCGGGAGTTTGCATAATTCAGAAACTCAACTGCGCCCGGTATCGGTTTGGCCTTTCGCATTTCACCCCAGGCGTACCAATCAGTCGTATTAAAAGGACGGCGGTTCTTGACCAGCAACGCATTCGCCGGCGAATTGTCGAGAACCGTTTCGTCGATATCCACCATCACCGCACGCGGCTTTTTTTCCACTTTCGGCAAGGTCTTGAGGTTTTTCTTTTCAAAATCCGCGTCCAAACGCCACCTTGCGATGTTGTATGCCTGGTAGGCCATCGCCCGATACTCGGCAGCTTTTTGCATATACAGGATCGCGCCGACCTGGTATTCGTTATCTGCGGTCGCAGCAACAGGCTGTGTTGCCTGCTGCGCCGTCGTCGAAACGGTGACAAAATATGTCGAAACAACTGAACTTACAATAAGCCCAAAGCTTAGGAGATATTTTTTCGAGTTCATATATATAAAAGGCTTGGAAAGAGAATGCGAAATTGATTATAAATGAATTATGCAGAAAAAGCCGAAGGAAAACGAGGCCCCCGACACGGAAATAGAAGAAAAAGAGGATTCGTGCGAAGAGGATCAAAAGCGCCGAAGCTATTACTACGATGATGCGTATGGGTATGAGAGTTACGGGAGCGACGACGAAGAGGCGGATGAAGATTGAAACGACCGAAGAAGCTTCGGGACCTCAGTCGTTTGCTCGGTGGGCAGTGTCTATTGCAAAACAGCACTTTGGATGATTTGTGCGGTCGCAAAATTCCTCGACCGGCAGCCCGACGATCTCTTCGACCATCGCTTCCGCCATGCGGCACACCTCGGGGTGCTCGGCGACGGCGTCCGAAAACGGACAACTTTGACTTTTTATCCAGATCTTCCCGTTGTCACGCTCGACAACGGCGGCACCACCCAGTTCCTCAAGGGCAGTCAGGGTTTTGGCGACCCTTTCATCAAGGTCCGCATCGGCGGACACCGCGGCTCCGGATCCGATCTTTTTGCCTACCTCGCTCATCAGGCCCGAGATCGAAGCGGGCGAAAAACGGACTTTTACCGCCTCGAGCAACCGGTTAAAAAGCGAATCGTACGATTTAGGAAAAAGATGTCTGGCCTCGTCGGTTAGCTGATAAACGACATACGGCCTTCGAACGGTCTTAACGGTTCCTGCCGATTCAACCAGGTGGTCGCGGGCCAACGTCAGCAGATTTGCTCTAATAGCGTTGTCGGTCAACCCAAGGTCTGCAGCGAGATCGTTAACCGACCTGCCACCGTTGCGCAAACGCATAACGATCTGACCCCGCGTGGTTTCAAAAAATTTACCATCCAATTTTGTCTTGCTCATATCCTTACAGCCTATAAATTACTACAAAATTACAAATAACTCTAATATGTCAAATAAACCCTTGACATATTGGATATATTAACATAAGATGCGAATTACAGACAATGATTTGTTTGATTTCTAATAAGATTCGGAGGATAAGATGGCAAATGTAATGAGTCATGACGCGGCAATTAGTCATGCAGATACAGTTGACGAAACCCGGGCAGACGCGCAAAGTCCGAGCTACCAGGCGTATCAGATCTTGCGGATAGCGTTTACGGTTGCGCCGATCGTGGCGGGACTCGATAAATTTATGCACGTGTTGACCGATTGGGACAAATATCTTCCATCGGTGGTCAACAATATGCTCGGCGGTAACGGCCACGCGTTTATGATGGTCGTCGGTGTTATCGAGATCATTGCCGGCGTCGGCGTGTTTCTAAAGCCGAAGATCTTCGCTTATATCGTCGGGATATGGCTGCTTTTGATCATCGTAAATCTCCTGATGATTCCTGGATATTACGATGTAGCGCTTCGCGACCTGGGTCTCTCGCTTGGAGCGTTCGCATTAGCGAGATTAAGTGCGACGTATGATAAGTAAATAAGGTAAGTACCAAGCATAACAGCGGGGCGGAAAGTTCCGCCCTTTCTCCCGATAGTGATTTTGTACGAGATTTTCAAAATGTTTGAAGACACCCAACACACTTTAGCAGATTACGCGACTGATTTTCGGTCCTATTACGCTCCGGCTGTTACGAATAAAACCGTTTCGCGCATTGCCGGGGCCAAACTGCCAACTGAATTCGGTGAGTTTCGCATTATCGGTTACCGGTCGCTTACATCCGACGAAGAGTTCGTCGTGCTGGCGCGCGGGCGGCTCGATGCCGAAACCCCTACGCTGGTTCGCATACATTCGCAATGCATGACGGGCGATGTATTTAGTTCGACGAAATGTGATTGTGGCCAGCAGCTGCGCTTCGCGATGAAATTGGTCTCAAAAGAAGACCGAGGCGTGATCATTTACCAGCAGCAAGAGGGCCGCGGGATCGGCATCATCAACAAAATCCGGGCGTATGCGTTGCAGGACAACGGTGCGGATACGATCCAGGCGAACGAGCGTCTTGGACTTGCAGCCGATCTGAGAAGCTACGAGCAGTGCGCCGAAATCTTTCTTGATCTGGGACTGCGACGCGTTCGCATGATCTCAAATAACCCGGAAAAAATCAACGCTCTGAAAAATGCGGGATTGGAGATCGTCGAACGCATTTCGCCAAAAATAAAACTTTACCGCAGTCTGACGCGATATCTTAAAACAAAACGCGAAGAAATGGGCCATCTTATTGATCTTCCAGAGGAATTTTATGAGCGAAAAACAAGTTGCGGCAGCGAAACTGTCTGAGATCAAAAACGGCGAGATGAAGCAGGTGTCGGTTGGGGAAACGCCCGTTCTGCTCGTCCGCACAGACGATAAATGCCATGCCATAGCCGCACACTGCACGCATTACGGAGCGCCGCTTGTTGAAGGAGCGTTGGTCGAAGGACGCATTATATGCCCATGGCATCATGCGTGTTTTAACGCGGCAACGGGCGATATGCTTGAACCGCCCGCTCTCGATTCGCTTGCAAGTTTCCCCGTCACCATCGAAGGTGACGATGTTTACATTGCTCTCCCCGAGCAACCGGCTGACCGCCGCACGCCCGAAATGACGAAGTATGATTCAAAGAGGAACGAGGGGGAAATCGTTATTTTGGGCGGCGGCGCTGCCGGATATATGGCATCACAGACGCTTCGAGAAGAAGGTTTTGTGGGTCGAATTACGATCGTCACGCGCGAAGACCGGATGCCGTACGATCGTCCGAATTTGAGCAAAGATTATCTTGCCGGAAATGCCGAGCCGGAATGGATGCCCTTGCGCCCGGACGATTTCTTTGAAACGCACGGTATTGAGGTATTGCGCGAAAGGGAAGTTGCGAAGGTTGACACGGCCGCGAAAAAGATCGTTTTTGACGACGGTGAAACGCTTCAATACGACAAACTGCTTGTAGCGACCGGCGGGGTCCCGCGCAAACTCGACTTGCCGAATGGAGATCTCAAAAACATTTTACTTTTACGCAGTTTCGATAATGCCGATGAGATCATTGCCGCGGCCATGGAAGCAAAGCGTGCGTCGATCATCGGTGCGAGTTTCATTGGAATGGAGACGGCCGCTAGCCTTAAACAGCGAGGTGTTGCCGTAACCGTGATCGCGCCGGACAAGGTTCCGTTTGAAAAGGTGCTGGGAACCGAGATCGGCGGTCTATTTCGCAAAATTCACGAAGGAAACGGCGTCGAATTTCGGCTCGGCTCAAACGTCAAGGGTTTCGAAGGCAACGAGATCGTAAATGCTGTTGTTTTGGATACCGGCGAAAAGATCGAAGCCGACCTCGTTATCGCAGGCATCGGCGTCGTTCCGGCGACCTCGTCTCTCGAAGGTTTCGAATTGCACAAGGACGGTGGTGTTATTGCCGATAAATATCTCAAGATAGGCGACGACGTTTATGCCGCGGGCGACATTGTTCATTTCCCCGATGCGCGCACGGGCGAAAGCACGCGTATCGAGCACTGGCGAACAGCGTTGCAGCAGGGAAGGACCGCTGCGCGCAACATGGCGGGAAATGCGACTGTGTTTGACGCCGTTCCCTTCTTTTGGACGACCCAGTTTGACGCGACATTAAATTACGTCGGACACGCGCACGGCTGGGACGAGATTATTTTTCAGGGCGACATTAAGAGCCGCGATTTCCTTGCTTTTTACGTCAATGATAATCGCGTGTCGGCAGTTGCGGGAATGAACCGCGACACCGAGTTGGCCTATATGGAAGAACTCATAAGGCTTGATCGAATGCCGGAGCCCGATAGTTTGCGAGCGGGCGCCGGCGAAGTTCGCTGGAACACTGCCACCTAGGCAGAATTACTTAATTTCTAAACAGACCATTACCAAATTACCGCTCAAAGAAACCTGGTGAGTGGAGGGTGAAGTATTGCATATCGAAGCCTTAAAAGTTTTTTGCGATCTGGTCGAAACGCAAGCGATCACGCTTGCGGCTGAACGAAATTTCGTCACGCCGTCGGCGATTCGCCAGCAGATCCGCTCGTTGGAAAGTAAGTTTACGAAAAAGCTCCTTGACCGTCAGAACGGCCGACACGAGTTGAGCGTGACGCCGACCGGGCAAGCCTTTTACCGGCAATGCAAGCGTGTCCTGGCAGGTTTTGACGAGCTCCAAAATGAAATGTCCGGCCCGGCCGGTTCGATCAGCGCGCGGGTAAAGGTCGCCGCCGATTATTGTGTCGGGCTTTACGACCTGCCGCCGAAACTCGGCGAATTTATGAAGAGATTTCCCACCGCGCGGATCGATCTTGAATACTGCCGTTCGGCTCAGATCGTCCGTGACGTTTTGGACGGTGCCGCCGACCTGGGTATCGTTGCGTTTCCTGAACAGCATAATGGGTTAAATTGTGTGCCGATTGACGGGGGCAAAATGGTCCTGATCTGTTCGCCTGAACACGAATTTGCAAGCCGCCGCAGGATCATTGTCGAGGAGCTATCCGAACACGATCTGATCCTCTTCGAACGCGGGATGCCGACGCGCAAGTCCACAGACCGAATTTTTAGATCGCACGGAGTCCGAATCGGCAAGACCATCGAATTTAGCAATATTGAGACGATCAAGAATGCGGCAGAGGTTGGATTAGGCGTAGCGATCGTTCCGCACCGGTCCGTTCTGGATGAGGAACGGAACAACAGACTTGTGGTCGTCAGTATCGAGGGCTCGGAATGGGAACGCCCAGTCGGGGTGATATTTCCAACCGGCAGCTTATTACCCTACGCGGCGAAAAAGTTTGTTCAGGTCTTGGAGAATCAGGAACGCTCTCATTAAGTACATAACTTTGACCAAGGAGGAGAAGATAAAATGCAGATCAAAAGGGACACGGCTGCCAACAGTCCCCCTAGAAAAGTGAAGATTTTCGCAACGCGCGGGAATATATTGAAAATACTGGTAACGGTCGTATTTCTCGTATTCGGATTGTTCCAATTCAACAACTGGAGCGAAGCGCAATCGCAGGAAGGCCGCGACCGGCAGCTAAACACCATCGACCGTCAGATCAGCCAAAACGCCGACAACATGGTCGAACAGGGAAGGCAGATCTTTCGGTTTGACACATTTGGCGACGAGGCCTTTTGGACCGATGTTCTCAAGATCAACCAGGCCATCTCAGGTTCTAAATTGGGCGGCGTCGGACCGGGTGTTTCTCCGGCGACGGCCCTAGCGGTCGGATTAAAGGTTGACGTTGAGGCTTTGCCTCCGCAAATACAGGAAGCTGTAAAACGCGGCGAGGTGGATCTTAACGATCCGGCGACCACGCTGGCGCTGCTTAAGTTAAATGCGGTTGTTGGATTAAAGGGAACGTTCGACGACAACGGAGGGCTTAAACAAATCGGAATATCCTGCGCACTGTGTCATTCGAACGTCGATAACTCGTTTGCTGCGGGTATCGGCCGACGGCTCGACGGCTGGGCCAATCGCGACCTGAACGTCGGTGCGATCATCAATCTTTCACCCGACCTTTCGGCTGTTGATAATCTTTTGGGAGTCGACGACGCGACAACCCGAACAGTGCTGAACAGTTGGGGGCCGGGAAAGTTTGACGCTCTGTTGTTTCTGGACGGCAAGGCGTTCAGGCCGGACGGAAAAACGGCGGCAAATCTCATACCGGCCGCGTACGGCCTTGCCGGTGTCAACCTGCATGGCTATACCGGATTTGGCTCAGTTCCGTACTGGAATGCTTTTGTAGCCAACCTGGAAATGCACGGAAGCGGACGGTTCTTTGATCCGAGATTGAACGATCCGAACCGTTATCCGATAGCGGCAAAGAACGGTTTCGGAAATGTTAATTCAAAGCCCGATCTGGTTAGCTCCAAATTGCCGGCTTTGCAGTTTTATCAGCTTTCCATCCCTGCGCCAAAACCGCCCGCAGGCAGCTTTGACGTCGCGGCCGCAACTCGTGGCGAAAAGATCTTTAACGCGGGCAACGGTACGGTAAGCTGCGCGACATGTCATGTGCCGCCCACATTTACTGAACCGGGCTTTAATATGCACACGGGAGCGGAGATCGGCATTGACGAATTCGCGGCGAACCGATCACCGGGCCGATTCCTGAACGGGCAAGAGGTCGGCGGTTATCGAACATCGCCGCTGAAGGGGTTGTGGGCGCACCAGAAAGGAGGATTTTTCCACGATGGGCGCTTTGCAACACTGATGGATGTAGTTAACCACTATAACGACTTTTTCAAACTAAACCTGACCGACCAGCAAAAAAGCGATCTGGTTGAGTATCTGAAATCGCTATAGATGGTTCACGCTTGTAACGTCGTCGTCCCGGCGGCGTTACAAACGGCTCAACAGCCGTCGAGACAACGGAACGATCAAACGATAAAGATATTTTGCCGCGACATAAGCCAGTACCGATACGCACACCACCATGATGATAATTCGCGCGGTTGCGGCGGTTGAAAACGAAAGTCCTATGCCGGTTGCCATTGCTACATAAGCCACAACGCACAACGGGCACTTTGGCAACAGGGCCAGGATGACGCCCGGAAGCAGCCATTCGGCAAGTTCCGAAAAGACGCTACGCGCTCTCATCCTCCATCCGCAGGCGGCCGTGTTCCCGGCCGCGGCCGCCTTGCCTGCACAACAATTATAAATCAGTAACATTTCACCGGCTCGGCGTCTTAATATTCGTCATGGCGATGCCACCACACGCCCGTCTCATTGCGGCCCTTAGGTGCGCGGTCCAGCCACTGATACATTCCCCAAAGCGCGTCGAGCCCGCGGGCATACGTGGAATAGGTGTGGTAAACGACACCGTCCTCGAGTACGAAGGCACTCATACCCGGTCGTTCACGAATGTACGTTGGTGCGTCAGTTCCGCACATCTCCGCGAACTGGACGACCGCCTCCGGGAATGAGGTCGCAACCGACAGTGGGCTGCTCGGCTGATAGTTATATTCGACCGTCCCGTCGCGCAGTTGCCGCTCGGTGAGCCCGACGCTGAAATCAGAATTAAAGTCGCCTCCGAACGAGGACGCCCACGGGAACGTCCATCCCATTCGCTGCTTGTACGCCCGCAGTTTCTGAAGCGGCGCCCGCGAGATCGCCGACAGTGTGACATCGTGGTTCGCTAGGTGAACAACGAAGCCGTTGAACCCATCCGCGATCGCCGAACAGGATGGACATCCCGCCGTGTAGTCGGGCCCGAACATAAAATGATAAACGAGAAGCTGCGAGCGTTCTTGAAAGAGATCGGCCAGCGAGGCGTCGCCATCGTCTGTGTCGAATCGATACTCCTTGTCGATTCGGACCCAGGGAAGCTCCTGCCGCCGCCGAGCCAGTTCGTCACCCCGCCGCGTTAACTCCTTTTCCGCATCGAGCAGCGCAAGCCGTGCCGCCAGCCATTCTTCACGAGATCCGACATTGTGTCTCGGCTTCTCAGTTTCTTTATCCTCTGTTTTCATTACTTAACTCCTACCATTAACCTATATTCAAACAGTATTCGACGGAACAAAGATGTCCGAAAAGCAAGATTTGATCTGTGTATCTCGGTGTTGCTCAGTATCTCCTTCCGAGTTTTCTGTGTTTACGTCTTTTCCCAACCATCGAACACACTGAACAAGTACGAAACACAGTGCACTGAACGAAGATACAGAAAAACGCTTTTCAGACAGCATCTTCTGGCCCTTATGCAAACGGATTCGTGTCCGCGCTCGGGCCGTAGATCGAGGGCAGCGGAACGTCGAGCGTCCGCAGATAGGTTGAAAGCTGTCCGCGGTGATGATAGTTGTGATTCAGCAAGATCGAACGCCAAAATGCGATCCTGGGCGCGACCATCAGGGTCTGTCCGTTTTTTGTGATAGTATATTCGGCCATCACTCCGGCATCGTCGGTTGAGCCCACAATGTCCTTTGCCTTTTTCAGGCTCTCGGCGAACGCCGCAAGAATCTCGGCGCGATTTGCCGGTGTCGGGTCGGGAGGAAAATCTGGAATCTCGACCGTATCTTCTCGCGTGAGCTCGGCAACGCCGCCCTGAAGCCAGGCAATGTGCATCGCCAGTTCGCCAAGCGATTTAGCCTTCGGATGCGGCCGCCAGTCTAATTTATCTTCGGGAATAATATCGAACAGACGTTTTGTGATCTCGGCCTCCTGGTCGAGTTCTGCCAAAATCGGATCGACTAATCTGGTTTGTTTTGTTTCTGCTTGCATTTGTTGAAATCTCCTTTTATTAAAGCCCCACCCGCTACCGCAGGTGGTACTGACAAAACCACCCGCTGCTGCAGGTGATACTGACCTATTTTTCCACATCGTCCTTGATCCGCAGCAGCGTGCTCGACCAAAGCTCTGCAAAGGGACCTACCCATCGCTCGTAAACCTGACGGATCGGCACAACATTCAGCGAATTTATTCGCTGACGGCCGTCCTCACGGGTATTTATTAGGCCTGCGTTTCTCAGCACTTCGATATGCTTCATAACTGCGAAACGGGTCATGTCTGGAAATGCGTCGACAATTTCTGTAGTCGTTCTCGAACCTTTTCGAAGCAGGTCAAGTATCGCCCGCCGGGTCGGATCGGACAGCGCCTTCCAAATCTGATCAAGATCATCCGTCATAATTTACGCAGGTGTTCCTGCCGCCTGCGGGAAATCACTTTTTACTGCATCGAGCATATACTTCCAGCCGGTCGTTACACCTTCGCGGTGAGCCGGATCGATCATACCGATAGCTCTATGACGCAGCGTGACGCGCGTTCCGTCATCGATCGGGTCAAGTTTGATCTCGATATGGTTTACAGCCGGATAGGACATAAACATCGGGCCGCTCAACTCGAGCAAAACCGGCGGCTTGATGACCTGTACATGTCCCCACAAATGCTGAACGCCCTCGCCGCGGTCGCGAAACCATCGTCCGCCCGCAAAAGGCTCGATCTGCAATTGCAATGATTCGCCGTCCGGCCGCCTGTTGCCTTCGCCAAAACGGTGCAAAACGCTCTTAAAAACCTCGTCGAGCGAGCCCTGTACATCGACGTGCTGCTCAACATCCAACGTTAAATCTTCTGCTTTCATTGATCTTTCCTCCTTATGTGACTAAATAGTAACGTAACGTTCGAGTTACGTCAAGAGAAAAAATACAGGTTCAAAAAAAAATTTTGAACCTGCGTATCGATTTTGCTGCGAACCTTTGAATTACTGATCGGCAGATCCCGTGTTTTCCAGCACGGACAAAAAATTTCCGGCCGGATCTTTGAACCAGGCTATGTTTGGGCCCTGACCTGTGCTCTCGCCACGATGAATACCTTTTTCGTCCGTTTTCATCGGTTCGTTATAGCTCTCGAAATGAATGCCGCGTTTTGTCAACTCGTCGACGGCTTCGTCGATATCATCGACGGGGAAGTTGAGAATAGTAAAGGACGCCGGCGTATGGTTCGATTTAGGATAGATAAATATCGGAGAACCTCCGGCGATGCGGAGCATCAATCCTTCTGGTGTTTTTGTGGTTTCCAGCCCCAGCGTTGAGCCGTAGAATTCCTGAGCTTTGTTCAAGTCGTTTACGGAAAAACTGCTGAATGCAGCGCTTTGCCTGAATAAATTGAAATTCGGTTGCTTTGTCTCTACTGCTTTCTGTGCCATTTTTTACCTCCTATGTGTTCGTTTTCGTGGCAACGTAACGTCGCATATCAGGACACTAGTTGACCTGATATATCATTTCACGGATAAAATTTCGAGAATTTTACGACGATTTATTTTTGTGGCTTATGGAAGGTGCAATTCACATTCCTAAAAAAGTTGTTTTGACAATTAACCTTCGTTTGGCTCGATATTCACGACGATGTTTCGCCATTTTCCCTGATTGAAGCGGATCACGCTCAGAGCGCAGCGGGTAATATGGCCCGCCAGGATCGCAAGCCAGATATCGATCGGGTCGAGCGTGCTGACTTCGCGGACGACGAAGCAGATGCCGAGCGGTACGACGACCTGCGAGATTAGCGAGATATAAAGAGGGCTTTTTGTGTCGCCGGTGCCTTGCAGGCCGCCGGTATAGGTAAGGGCAACAGTAATAAACAGGCCCGACACGCTCAGAACTCGAAGGAGTTCCGATCCGATCTCAAGGACCGCAGGATCGGTCATTCCGAAAATTCCCAGAAGTTGATGAGGAAAGAAAAAGTAAAAGATCCCCATAAAGACGGCGCCTGCTAATCCGAAACGGGCGGCAAGATGAACGGCCTTGTCGGCACGTTCCGGCGAACCGGCTCCGAGGTTTTGTCCGGCGACGGCGGCCGCCGCGCCCATCAGGCCAAACGACGTCCACGTCACAAACGAAAACAGCTGAGTATAGGAAATCGCAAATGCTGCCTGTGCTGCGCCGCTCTGCGCAAGCGAACCGATGAACGAAAGCATCAGTACTCCGCCGATATTCATCGCGACGCCCTGTATCCCGGTCGGCAGGCCGAACCTGAAAAGCTCGCGGATGATCTTCCAGTCAGGGGCGTAACTCGTTCGCGGAAAATGCACGACCCATCCGCCGCTCCACAATTTCCAAAAAGTATAGATCGCGATCGCGCCCGACGCTATGCTCGTCCCCATTGCCGAACCTATTGTCCCAAAGGCGGGAATAGGCCCGAGGCCCCGAATCAAAATCACATTCAGCACCAGATTTAGAAGCGTCAATGCGATGCCGAGCACCATGGGCGTTCGAGCGTCGCCCGCCGAGCGGAGCGCTCCGCCGATCATAAAAAACACGAGCATTCCGAGACTGAAAACGAAAGTTACCCGTAGAAAGGGAAGCGCCTGAGCCTTGACGGCGGCGTCGGCGTTAACGATATCAAGCAGGTACGGCGCAGCAAAATAACCGATGGGAGCCAGAATGCCGATCGAAATAAAAATCGCGGTCAGAAAAGCCTGGTACACTGTTCGGTTTACCTTTTCCTCGTCACCCGCGCCGGCGAAACGCGCGACCAAAACGCTCATTCCGGAAAAGATCGACGAGATAAATACGATGACGACCAGAAAGATCTGCCAGCTAACGCCGATCGCAGCATTCGCGTTGTAGCCGACGAGGTTTCCGACAAGTATGTGATCGACCAGCGCCTGAACGCCGCCGATGACGTTTGTGAGCATCGTAGGCCACGCTATCTTCCAGACGGCGCTGGCAAGCGGCCCTTCGACGATGGATCTGTCAAAGCGCTTTTTTCCCGACGGAAGAGGCGTACCTGACGGAATATCGCTGTCTGTTTCGACGACAGCCGGCATTACTGTATCGGCCATAAAAACTGTTTAAAAACTTTTGCCCGCGAAATACGCGAAAGAACAATAATATCTTTTCGCCTCTTTTCGTGTATTTCGCGGGCTCAAAAAAACTCTACGACATTTTCGCCAGCATGCGAAAACGGCCCCACGCCACAAACGCCGCAAGCAATCCGACGATCAACGGAAACAGTGCTGGTAGAATATCACCGCCGGCCACAGTCAGCGTAACCGCACCGATCATAATTATCACCAGGCCGCACGCGGCCAACGGGGTCAATTTTGGCTTTATACCAAGCAGCCACGGCAATATTAAACCTATGGCGCCAAGGATTTCGCAAATACCAATAAAATGGATGAACCAGCCCGGCAGCGGTATCTTTGCCATTGAATTCATCTGTTCGACGGTCATGATAAATTTGGTCGAACCAGCGAATAAGAATGTAAGAGACAGTAGCACTTGAACGATCCACAATACGTAGGTCATAAATTTCTTTTCTCCTTTAAATTATTTGTCTGCCAGGGAGCGTTCCTGATAAAGTCCAAAAATATTTCCCGCCGGATCAGTAAATCTCGCCGTTATTTCCGGAGCGTCGGCTCCGACCGGCTGGACGATCTCGCCGCCATTTGTCGTGATCGCTTCGACCGTAGAGTTGATGTCCTCAACCATTATATATACTAAGGTTCCGACGTCGGCTGAGGCTTTTCTTCCGGTTATCCAGGTTCCGCTGACTTGGCCGACATTGTCGTCAAAAGCGACGCTGCCGTCGCCGCGCGTTCGTGTCGCCCAACCAAAAACCGCCTGGTAAAAACTAACGGAAGTTTTGATGTCCTCGGCCGGAATCTCAATGTAGCAGATCTTACCATTCGCAAACGCCGGCGTATTAGTGTTTTCCATAGTTCTCTTAGGCGGGCGTGTACAACAGCGCTCGCTCCCACCTCCGGCAAAGCCGAGCCTATCTCGGCCGTTATCTCACGGATAATCCAGAGTGCCTTTGCTCCATGGAATGGGGCCGCATAGGTTCGCCGATTTTATAAACTGCGCGAGTTTTGAATATCCGGCCGGGACTTGCCCAGGCCGGACGGTAAACCATTTTCCTGTTTGTCGTTTTTGATTATCCTTGCCGGTTCTCATCATAGGTGACCATCCACGGTATACCAAATTTATCGATGGCCATTCCGAACAGTGATCCCCAAAAAGCTTTATCGAATGGGCACAAAACATTTCCACCGGCTGAAAGGCCCTCGAAAATTGTTTTGGCCTCGTCTTCGGTATCGCCACCGACGGCCACTCCATAGTTATTTCCGACCTGCACTGGAGGTCCGAAACCCGGGACATAGTCGCTGCCCATAAGCACATTCCCCTTCCCGATCGGCAAAGCAATGTGCATTATTTTCTCGCCGTGTTCGGCGGGAGCGCCGACCTCCGGCGGGGTGTCCTTAAATCTCATAACCATGCGAAAATCACCGCCGAAAACCGATTTGTAAAAGTTAAATGCTTCTTCGCAGGTACCTGCAAAATTTAAGTATGGATTTATATTTGGCACTTCATTTTCTCCTTTTGTTTTTCTAAGCTCTTTCTACGTATCTTGCGAGACGATTGAGACATTCTGTCCAACCGCCTTGATGTTCGGCGCAGTCGCCCGCAAATTCAAAAATTCCCTGACGCAGAGTAAACCTGGTTTTTTCTTCAACGGCTTCAAACGTGATAGTCACGACCGATTTGCTTCGAGGATTGCCGTCGAGGTCTTCACGATCCCAAGTAAAAACGATCCGCTCCGGTTCGACGATCTCTCGGTAAGAGCCCCAGACCCAGTGATCTTCACCCTCAGGCGAGCGCATGCAGAACCGATAACGACCGCCCGTACGAAAATCTACTTCGCAAAACGGCAGTGTGAAATCATTCGGACCCCACCAATTCACCAAGTGCTTAGGTTCAGTCCACACCTCGAACACAAGGTCTTGCGGAGCATCGAAGATCCGCGTCATAATAAGTTGGCGGTCTGCCGCATGTGCAGCAATATGATTCAATGCTGTCAATTCATTTCTCCTGATAAAAACTAATGACCAGTGGTTAACTTCGCAACGGAACAAGCGCTCGTAAGCGAGATTCTCGCAAATAAAGCCCAACCCACAGAAAAGAAGCGACATAGACCGGGAAAAGTATATGCGTAAACAGGGGGGTTCCAACCCGCACGTTTGTCGCAACCGCTCCACCGAGATAACCGGTCAATAGAATCGCTCCGAATATAGCCGTCTGTGGGATAATATATAGAATCGTGCAAGCAACCAGGGTGATTCCAATCGGAACAATCGTGCTTTCCGGATACCCAAGGTCGGTCGTAGCTTTTATTACGATTTCCGGTTTGAACAATTTCATCGTCCCGTCCACTAAAAGGAACAGCACCGGCAGGGCACTGATAATGTATCCCGCCCACGGCCTTTTTTTTCGAAGCAACAGCTTGGTTTATCTTCGATTCGTACGCTACCTCCTCCATAAGTCCTCCGTAATTTTCATTAATTTGTAATTCGTAATTGAACTACTTTCCTTCGTACGCGTCCTGCAGCTTTTGAATGTCAAGTTTTTTCATCTGCAGCATTGCCTGCATCACGCGCTGCGCGCTGGCCGGGTCGCCGGAATACAGTTTGTACATGATCGTCGGCGTGATCTGCCACGACAATCCGAATTTGTCCTTGAGCCAACCGCACATCGATTCCGCGCCGCCATCGGCCGTGAGTCTGGACCAGTAATAATCGACCTCTTCCTGGGTCTCGCAGTTTACGACGAACGAAACGGCTTC
>DATJGV010000083.1:0-5413 GCA_035494575.1 Pyrinomonadaceae bacterium
AAGATATCTTTAACATACAAGTTGGTGGGGCGATGTAATTATAGTCTTTACAGCACCTCGACTACAATAAAAATATTCTAACGAATTCTTGTGTGAGAACCGCATAAATACGCGGTTTTATCGATTTCCCCTTTGCTCTAAACTGTTGCAGGCAATGCACCTTAGATGCATGTTTCGGTCAATTTGAACCAAAAAAATTACTGCCAGTTCACTTCAAAAAGATCCACAGCCTGCGTCCTGTTTTTTACCGTGATCGGCTGCTGCTGTGTGAGCGGCAACAAGCCGCCGCATGCCTTTGCCGTCGCATCGCTCAATAACACCTGGCCCCCGAGAGCATTTGATTCGAGCCGGGACGCAAGATTCACGGTGTCGCCGATAGCCGTATATTCGGAGCGTTTGTTCGAACCGACATATCCGATCGTCGCTTCGCCGGTGTGCAATCCGATCCCGACGGATATCGGCGTAAAACCATCGATCAGCAGTTCCTGATTCAACGAGGCAAGACGTTTCTGCATTGTAACTGCTGCCTTTACTGCATTTAGAGCATCCTCGGGCGTGGCAGTCGGCGCTCCGAATATCGCCATTAAACCATCGCCGATGTATTTATCAAGCGTTCCGCCATGAGCGAAAATGATCTCGGACATCGCCGAAAAATACCGGTTCAGCAGACTGACAACACGTTCAGGATTCTCGCGTTCGGACAATGCGGTGAATCCTCTAATATCTGCGAACAAAACAGTTACTGTTTGGTTCGCTCCGCCAAGACGGAACGAACCCGGATCGTTGAGCAGCTGCTTGACGACATACTCGGGCATGAACCGGCTGTAGTTCGCACGTGCAACTTCTTCACGTGCAAGGCGTTTGTGCGCCTTTACGGTTTCGACCGTCAAAGCGGTCTGGGCCGCAACCGCGCTTATCAGTTCCAAATGGTCCGGTGTGAAGGCCGCAAACGGATCGAGCCTGTCGGCGTAAACTACCCCGTGAACACCGCTTTCCGTGATGAGCGGAGCACATATCGTAGACCGCACCCCTTGTGAAACTATCGATTCCGCTCCAAAAAACTGCTCGTCCGTCTTGGCATCCTGCGAGAGCAACGCAACGCCCTCGCGCATGACCTTTTGCGTTATCGTTCGGCTGACGGTCAGCTTTTCAGTTATCTTTTCAATGCTCTCGTCGCGGGTTTTTACCGCGATCTGATGCAAGCTCAAATCTGTGTTTCCACGGCCATTCGGTTCGTCAACCAGCAACGCTACGACGCGATCGGCCGGTGTTCCGCGAAAGATAAGATCGGTGGCCTTTTCAAAGATTTCTTTCAAGTCAAAAACCGTGCCAAGCGTTTTGCTCATCTCAAAAAGCAGGGCGAGAATCTTCGCCTTGCGGCGGAGGTCCTTGACTTCTTCGGGCGTAGCGATGGCCGATTCAAGCGAGAGGTTCGACTGTCGTCCGATGATCTCGTTTGCCGAGATCAAAACCTGCGTATGGCCAAGTGGAGCATCGTCGTAATTTACGCCGGTCGTGGGTTGTTCGATGGCAGGTTCCTCGACAGTTGGGATGTCCGGCGGGATCGAAATATCATGCAGCAGCGAGATCGGGATGCTCTTATTCCCGGCCTGAACCGAGTCGGTTTCCGCAACCGGTTTTATCATTCGAAATTCCAGGCTGGTCTCACCGATCGTGATGATATCGCCCTGTTCCAATACGTGTTCGAGTTGGGGCAACCCGTTAACAAAAACGCGGTTTACGCTTCGAACCAACTGGCCGTTTTCGAACGTACCGTCGACTAAAGTATATCGGTCGTCCGTCGCGAGAATGTGTGCGTGCTTTCGCGACACACGCCTGTCATTCAGCACGATGTCGTTATCTTTTGCACGGCCAAGCGTATAGGTCGTCCCGGGAATTAAACCCGATTCCCAAACTCTTCCGTTCGGATCTGTTATTGTAAGTATTGCGCTCACGGTGTTCGTGATTTAATTGTAAATGCTGCGTGGTAAATTGTGAATTTGTGAGCGGCCTTGCGTGAAAATTCTGCGCGTCACGGCATCACATTATGTTAAATAGTTAGAGAAACCCTGCTAACTCAGCTCTCTCTGCGTTAAAATGATGGTTCTGACTTAAAGATGATCTATTTCGACAACAACGCAACGACGAAGATCGCTCCCGAAGTTTTGGATGCGATGATGCCGTTTCTTTCCTCGCAATACGGCAATCCGTCGTCGGCCCATACGCTCGGACGGGACGCAAAACGCGTGATCGAATCGGCTCACGAAAACGTTGCCGAACTGCTCGGAGCGGCGTCGGCTGACGAGATCGTTTTTACATCGTGCGGTACCGAAAGCGACAACTGGGCGCTACTCGGAACGCTGAGATCCTTTCCCGAAAAGAAGCAGATCATCACAACCCGTGTCGAACACGAAGCCGTACGGAAAGTTTGCGAAGCGCTCGAACAACAAGGCTATCTTGTTACATGGCTTGAGGTTGATGGTGAAGGTTCGCTCGATCTGGACGCATTAAAAGGTGCATTGAGTGAACAGACCGCCATCGTTTCCGTGATGCTCGCAAACAACGAGACAGGCGTTTTATTTCCCGTTAAGGAGATCGCGGAAATTGTTAAGGAAAGATCGAATGCTCTGTTTCATGTTGACGGCGTAAACGCTGCGGGAAAGGTTGCGGTTGATCTGAAAAACACAGAGATTGACCTGTTCTCGATATCGGCGCACAAATTTCACGGCCCTAAAGGAATCGGGGCGCTTTACATTCGCAACGGTGTTGATCTGCGTTCGTTTTTGATCGGCGGCGGACAGGAAAACGGACGACGTGCAGGTACCGAAGCCGTTCACCAAATTGCAGGAATCGGAGCGGCTGCGAAACTTGCAAGCGATATGTCAAAAATGGAGCGCGTTCAAGCTTTGCGTGATCGTCTGGAGAACGAAATTTTGAATGAAATTCCAAATTCTCGGTTAAACGGAACGCGTGAAACGCAAAAGCGCCTGCCAAACACGTCGAACATCTCATTCGAAAATACGAACGGCGAAGCGATCCTCGCGCGGCTGAACGACATCGGCGTTTGCGTCTCAACCGGCTCGGCCTGCAACAGCGAGAGCCATACAGCATCACCCGTCCTGCAGGCGATGAATATTCCCTACTCGGCAGCAATGGGTTCGATCAGATTCTCGCTGGGAAGGTATAACACAGAAGAAGAAGTGGATTTTGTTTTGAGAAAATTGCCCGGCATCATCGCGGAGTTGCGGAAACTTGCGGCCGTTTAACTTGCCGCTAGCCTTGTTCAGTTCTCGTTCTATGAGTCCCCCAATGAATTGCGAGTGCCGAAATTACAAATAACGCAAAATAGCCAATTACCGGAACAAATGGATTGGGCGAATAAGAGCCTCGTAGCCTTTGAAGGGTCGAAATAACAAAAGCAACGAACGCTAAAAAATAAGTCTTCAGCAGCCGAGCTAGGCGAATAGCAAAAATTGACAAACTTCGTTATCATGGCTATGCTTCTCTCGAGGTAGATTTATGAACGTATCCTTAACACCTGAGTTGGAAAATCTCGTTAATCAAAAGGTAAAGACCGGTCTGTATAACTCTGCGAGCGAGGTCGTTCGTGAAGCTCTTCGGCTGTTGGAAGAACAGGACCGTATACGAGAAATGCGATTAGAGGAGCTCCGCGCGGAGATACGGAAAGGCAGAGATCAAATCCGAAGTGGCAATTATATCGAGGTCAAGACGAACGAGGAATTAACGGAATTTGGCGAAAATATAATTCGCCGAAATCGAAAGCGGATGGAGTCACAGCATAAACCTTCCTAAGAATGACAACTCTCAAATTTGCTCCCCTTGCCGAGGCGGATATTGACGATATCCATAAATTCATTTCGTACGATGATCCTGATATCGCGGATCGATTTGTACGCGAGCTCATGGGCGTGCTTGGAATGCTGGCTGAAAATCCGGCTGCCGGGAAGCAACGCCCCGACCTCGATAAATCACTTCGATTTTTCCCGTACCGAAAATATTGTATTTTCTATTACCCAATCGAAGATGGCGCGGAAATTTCTCGTGTGCTGCACAGCGCCCGGGATACAGAATCGATTTTCGACTAAACCGCCTTTTCTATTCCAAATCGAGACAGTTTCATATAAAGCCCGGTGCGACCGCCTAGAAGGTATCCACTACCGCGACGTCGTTGCTTCCGGCTATAAATCCAGCGTTACTGCGAGCCGCTCCGTCATCATCGCCAATAGCGACGTATATCCGTCGCCGATCTTTGTAACGATAAGTCCCGAGCCTTTTGTCTGTGAATAGTACGACAAGGCACCCGCGATCAAAATGCATACAGGGAATATCAGTCGAGATATATTCACGATCGCGCCTATCGTCCCGTTTTCCCGGCAAATCGCAGCAACGCAGCAAAATCGAGAAAGAGGCCGATCGCTATGATGGCGCTTCGCAGCCAGTTCACCTGCGTCCATCCTTTCCACGCGGTACGTATTGCTTCCGTATTGCCGTCCATCGGATTCTCGAACATGATCGCGTTTCGCGGATAAAAGTAGGCGAACGTAATGGCATCAGTTGCAACGGCAAGGACCAATGCAGCCAAAAGGTAGTAGCGGACGCGCGTATCAACAGTCCAGCACGCGATGAGGGCGATCAGCGTCACGACCTGGTTAGCGGGCGAGAATATGCGAAAAAATGTTCCCGGATTGGCGAGGACCCAGTAATTTCGTGTCGCCTCTATTGAGGCGGGTATGTCACGCCCCCAATTCGGTGCGTCGACGATCGATGTGTAAACGTTGACGAACAGTATTCCGGCCGCAAAAGTCGCGGCCAAACAGATAGCTATCTCTCGTAAGTTGTTCATAGTTGTGACCCTCGAGGCGGCACAACTATAGCAGAGTCCGCCGTGGTCGTCACGAACGTAGAATGCTTTTGTTTACAAGGATTAGGCGGGGAGAATCAAATTTTCGACTAGACCGTTTTCTCGATCCCGTACCTGGACAATTTTAAGTAGAGCCCGCGGCGGGTGAGGCCTAGTTCGCTGGCGACACGCGAGATATTCCAGTTGTGACGTGCAAGCGAGCCCTTTATCATTTGCGTTTCGAGGTCGCTGACGGCGGCTTCGAGCGTGCTTCCGTTGGGTACGTTGCCGAACGCGGTATAGCTTGTAGCGTACGACGCGATTGGCTTAACGGTGTCAGTTGGTGTGCCAAACGTTGTCAGCGGTTTCGCGCTGCGTTTGAGTTCGGGCGAAAGGTGGTCAGGTGTGACGACTTCGTTATCGACGGCACGTGCGACAATGCGTTGTATCTCGTTGCAAAGCTGCCGCACGTTTCCGTCCCATTCGCAAACCATCAGCAGATCAACGGTCTGCGGTGTGAACGTGATATCGTGTTTGCCGAAGCGGGACGCG
>DATJGV010000084.1:0-4180 GCA_035494575.1 Pyrinomonadaceae bacterium
GGGTTGACGCCAAAAATATACTTTAGATCAGTGAGGAAAAGTTCCTGGTGCTGTTGTTCGTGGTTCAAGCCCAAAATCACAAGATCGCGAACATCTTGGGCAAGGTCGCTGTCGAGAAATACATACATTTTTTCATCGACGTATTTGCGGTATTCAAAAATCCGCTTGACCGTTGGGCGGCTTAGATCGCCGCGATGGTCACGAAGCGTGCGCTCGCCCACAGAATTGTAGTAGCTGTTGAATAAAAAGCGGAAACTTTCGTCAAAAACCTTATAATCTTGCGAGAAGTTTTTGAGGATCATCTCCTCAAAAAACCAGGTTGTGTGTGCGATGTTCCATTTTGGCGGCGAGACATCTACAACGGGCTGCGGGACGTAATCCTCGATCTCGAGCGGCTCGCAGAGCTTCTCGGTGTATGAGCGCACCGCCAGGTAAAGTTCCCGGAGATCTTCCGGCGACACGCGCTTAGGATGTGAGCCCTGCATGGCTCTTATTAAACCAAAAATTGCCGAAAAAGGGCAAGACCTAATGAGCCGAATTGTTTCGTACAGACGCCAGATCGGCCTCGATCTTACTGACGCCTTCCTTGCAGATCTCGGCCAGATAAGGGTCGCTGCTGTTCTGAAATGACGTCAGCAGTTTTAAGGATAATTCACCGCCGATCGAACCCAGGGAAAACGCGGCCTCACGGCGAGTATCATCCGATTCGCTCGTGTTTTGCAGTACAGTCCCAAGAACATCGACAGCCGTGCTAAAGATCGGCAGTTGTGCTACCAGTTGGTCGTATTGTGTGCCGTCGAGGTTTTTGTATTTATCGGCGAGAAAATTTTGCGGTGTCATTACACGCGTTCGCGACGTGTCAATGATCTGGGCTATTTGACCGATAGATCGGGCAGCGCAGCGACGCAGGAATTCGTCCGCGTCGTTTGGCCTCTTCTGAAGGATTTTTAGCAGCGGTTCTACCGCGCGGGCGTCGCCTATCTTTCCAAGAGCGGCGGCCGCTGCAGTTCTAACCTCAAGTACCTTGTCCTTTTGTAAAACCTGTATAAGTTGTTCTGTTGCGGTGTCGCTTCCAACCTCGCCGAGAGCGAACGCCGTCTCGCGCCGCACAAAATCGGATTTGTCGGAAAGTAGGGGAATCAGGACAGTCGCGGCTTCGCTTTTGGGAAGAAAAATGACGGACGAAGCGGCAGTCGCACGGACGATATCGCTGGAATCATGTAGGGCGGGAACAGCGATCCGCGAGGCGGCCCCAGAACGAAGATTTCTGATCCGAAAAAGAGCGTCGCGCTTTTCTTCGACAGAGGCGGATCTTATTTTTTGAGCGAGCAAATCGAAATTTGACTGGGCGAAAGAACTGGCCGCGAAACATACGAGGAATACAAAAAAGAGAAGAAAAAACGAAAATGACGCGGACGCTCTTCTATTCTTTCTTTCTCCCATTCTCACCATCTTCTTACGCTGCCCGCTGGACACGCTGGCGCCGTTCCCATTCGGTCACTTGCCGGGCGCGTTTATTCTCGTACGCATCCGACAGCGAACCGATCAATTCATCATTCAGCGGATTTTCTTTGGATTGCAATTTTCGAGAGGTAAGAAGTTCGGGGGACAAGACGGCTAGCGCGTCGTTTTCGTTCAGCTTATCGATTTCGCCGGTGACATTAGTATTATTTCGGTTGACCATCTTCTTGCCTCCTTTTCTGGGGCAGACAGTCAAACCGCAACTTAACGTGTCAAGTAAAAACTGTCTGCGATACGGTTGTTTTGATCATTAAGCTTGTCGTTTTTATAAAACTCCTTGTCCTATACGGTCATAATAGAATAACACAAAACGCCCGGGCCGGCAAAATAAATTGGACTTTGAGCCAAAATGCGACTAGAATTTAGCCATGTCGTTTTTCCGAAACAACCTCGCCCTTATTTAGCCACCCGTTGAAACCTCGGTGTTTCGGCGTGCGTGGCGTTATCCCGATCAATTAAAATTAGAGTTTATTGTGCTTTGGTGGATAGAATTGCCTTTATCCGCTAAACTTACTGTTTTATTTGGCAAGAGTTTGCGCTGTCTTGCCGATGCTTATAATCAATTTAGTATGGACGAAAAATATTTCGCAAAAAAGATAGAAGGCAAATGGCAGAAAAAATGGGCCGAATCGCGCGTTTTTGAGGCCGAGATCGATGAAGAAAAACCAAAATTCTATCAGCTTGAGATGCTGCCGTACCCGTCGGGCAACCTGCACATGGGCCACGTCCGCAATTATTCGGTCGGCGATGCGCTGGCGTGGTACAAACGCCTAAAGGGTTTTAACGTTATTCATCCAATTGGCTGGGACTCGTTCGGCCAGCCCGCCGAAGACGCCGCTGTTAAACGCGGTGTAAACCCGCGCACCTGGACCGAAGATAATATCAATGTCATGCGCGGCCAGTTGCAGCGTTTGGGCATTAGCTATGATTGGTCGCGGCAGATCTACGCTCACAGTCCGGAGTATTACAAATTCGATCAGTGGTTTTTTATAAAGATGTTCGAAAGGGGTCTGGCGTACAAGAAAATGACGCAGGTCAACTGGTGCGAGCACGACCAGGCCACGCTGTCGAACGAGCAGGCCAGCGGGGGCATTTGCTGGCGATGCGGTAATCCGGTAACCAAAAAAGACCTCGAACAGTGGTTTTTGAAGACAACGTCGTATGCTGATCAGTTGATCAACGATATAGCCGAGATCGAAGCCGGTTGGCCGCAGAACGTAATAAAGCGGCAGCGAGACTGGATCGGAAAATCCGAAGGTGCATTTGTTGAATTCAGAGTCGTACCGTCGGGCACAAAACTGTCGGAACATCACACGGCCGAACCGGTCACACCGGATGCAGAACATATCCGCGTTTTTACGACACGCATCGACACGATCTACGGGGCGAACGCTATTGTTGTCGCGGCCGGGCATCCGATCGTCATTCGGCATCTGCCGGAATTTTCGAACGACGTGCTGAGGAAAATTCAGGAGATCCGGGCTGAAAAGCTCAAGACGACAGACCACGAAGCCGAGATCATAAAAGACGGCATTGACACAGGCTTGAAAGCGGTCAACCCGTTCAGCGGCGAAGAGATCCCGGTCTGGATCGGCAACTATGTGATGATGGAATACGGAACCGGTGCGGTGATGAGTGTACCGGGCCATGACGAACGCGATTTCGAATTCGCCAGGAAATTTAACCTGCCTATTGAACAAGTAATTGAAACTTACCGACAAGAAGATCAGCCGCAGATGAACGCGGATGAACACAAACCAGAGAACGATTCCGCAGTCTCCATTCCGCAATCCGCAATCGAACGGCCTATAACTGACTACGGCGTCATGATCAACTCTGGCGAATGGAACGGTAAAACGACCGAGGCGGCCAAAAAGGAAATGGCTGAATATGCCAGGGAACACGGCTTTGGCGAACCCGCGACAACATATCGTCTGCGCGATTGGGGCATTTCGAGGCAGCGGTTTTGGGGAGCTCCGATCCCGATCATTTATTGCGATTCGTGCGGCGTTGTACCCGAAAAATTTGAGAATCTGCCGGTCGAACTGCCCGAAACCGCGCCGTTTACCGGCACCGGCGAATCGCCTCTGGCCCGGGTTCCCGAATTTTATGAAACGACCTGTCCGAGCTGCGGCGAAAAGGCAAGGCGCGAAACCGACACGATGGACACGTTCGTTGATTCGTCGTGGTATTTTTTCCGGTACACCGATCCGTCGAATGAGGTCATGCCGTTTGCGCCCGAGGTCGCTGAATATTGGACGCCGGTGGATCAATATGTGGGCGGCGACGACCACGCCGTAATGCATTTGATCTACACGCGGTTTTGGGCAAAGGTCATGCGCGATCTGGGCTTGGTAAAATTTGACGAACCGGTAAAGCGCCTGCTGACGCAGGGAATGGTGATCGGCGAGACGTTTTTTGACGATGAAACAGGAAAACGCATATATTTTACGCCGGATAATGTAACGGTCGATCGTGACGCCAAAGGCAAGATCACCGCCGCGCGCTCACCCGAAGGCAAAACGCTCAAACATGCAGTCGAGCGCATGTCGAAATCAAAAGGCAACGGCGTCGATCCCGACGAAATGGTCGAGATCTACGGCGCGGATGCCGCTCGGCTGTTTATCCTGTTCGCCGCTCCGGTCGAAAATGAGCTGGT
>DATJGV010000085.1:0-3620 GCA_035494575.1 Pyrinomonadaceae bacterium
TTTGGACGCCGGTCGTCACGGTTGTACGAAAGACAATATTGCGGCTTCTCCATCAGGTAATTTAGCGGTAAAGATACGTCGGTGACCGCGTTGGACGGGTTGCCCATCGTCAAATGCACATTTCCCGAAGGCGTTGGTGTCGGCGATGGGGTCGGTGTCGGTGTGGGCGTAGGAGTCGGCGTCGGCGTTGGAGTTGGCGTGCCTGTTCCGTAATTGGTGATCGTAATATCGTCGAGGTTGATTCGATTTGATCCGCCCGAAACTTTACGGATCTGGAACCTGATCGATCCGGTAAAATTTACAGTAAAGCTCGCCGTTTTAAGCGTTTTCGACGACGTCGTCACTGTCGATCCAACTTTCGACCATGTCGATCCGCCGTTGGTTGAACTCCACAGTTCCCAGGTGCTTGTGCCGTCGCTTCCATATTTTGCGTGCTTGATCGAAACCGCTCCGGCGCTTGAAATATCGAAATTCATTCCGACCGTGCCCGTATTGCGCACACGGGCCGAATAAGAACCGACTTTGCGGTCGCTCGAAGTGCTTCCGGTCAGAGCGTCGTCGAGATGCCAGCTTCCGCTGCCAAGCGTCACATCGGCAGCGGCGTATGCCGATTTGCCGCCGGCCTCAAATCCCTCGTATAAAATTGTCGCGGCCTCTGAACCGGCCGTTAAAAATACGAATGCGCACAGCGCCGTCAGTACGACAATTCCTGAATAGATCGTTATTAGTTTTTTCTTCACAATTCCCCCCTAAAAAAAGTTTGGTTTAACTGCAAAAACAGGCACACGGGCGCCAGAAATGATGCCGGTATAAAAACTTTATTAACTTGAACGCGGGGGCAAAGCTTATTAAGCTTGGAAAAGCGATCGCGAACGCCAAATTAAGAGAGAGCATTTTTCGATCGCGTAAACTATACAACGTTTTTCCCGAAGTGTGGAGCGCCGAAAGCGGCTTTATTCACTCTTGGCGGCCTTGCCGCCGCCATCCTGTTGGTGGAAACGGACCTGAACGCAAACTACCAAAGAATTAAGTCCGATACGTTCGATTTTTCGAAATCGACCCGATCCTGACTCGCCGAGCTGGGAGTTTGAAATTATGGAGCTTTCTTTTGATCCTGTTTGTGTTTTTTTGTGTTGTTTCGTGGTTCGTTCTTAAAATTTAAGAAACTGAAAACCACTAATTCACACAAAACAACACGAATAAATACTGATCTGAATCACTACTCGAACATAAAACATCTTTTCATTTATGCAACAATTTGATACACTTATTATGCCACCGGCGCGGGCCGAATGATCTTTGACAACTTCCGACCACTGGCCACCGGCCACCGCTCACTGTTTTTCCTGTGGGACAGTGGGACAAGTGGGACAAAACGCTAAAGGGTTTAGATTCAGTTATTTCCCTGTCCCAAGCTTGTCCCAACTTGTCCCAATCTGGGACAAAATGGCACAAAACGGCAGGTTCAGAGATCTTTAGATCTCGGTTCCGTCGGGAATGACCGAGTTTTTTGGAATTATGATTATGCCGTCGCGTATGTAATAAGACCCGTGTTCGCAATCTTTGTGTTCGGAACCGGCCCGGTTGAGCAGCTTAACGTCCTTTCCGATGCGGACGTTTTTATCGATTATCGCGTTTCGGATTATCGTGTTCGGGCCGATGCCGATGTGGGGACGGCTTTCGCCCCGATTGGATTTTATTTCTTCGAGCGACTCGTAAAAATCGGCGCCCATAACAATGGAATTCTCGATGCGGACGCCGGAATCGATCCGGCTGCGCAAACCGATGATCGAGCTGCGGGCGTAAACGCCATTGAGGATGCAGCCTTCGCTGACCATCGACACGTCAATGTCGCAGCCGTGCAGCTTCGACGGCGGCAAATAGCGGCTGCGGGTGTAGATCGGGGCCTCGGTGTTAAAGAAATTGAATTTCGGCAGCGGAGCGGCAAGGTCGAGATTGGCGTTATAGAACGCGCGGATGGTCCCGATGTCCTCCCAATAGCCTTTGAACAGATGGGCCTGGACGTTGTATTCGTCGATCGCCGACGGAATGATCTCGCGGCCAAAATCGACCCACGAATCGTCGGCCTTTAACAGCTCGACAAGGCGGTTATAGTTAAAAACGTAAATGCCCATCGAAGCAAGAAACGGCCGCGCCGCGGCATCTTCCGAGGTCAAGCCGAACTGCGTCGTGTCAACCCGCATTTCTTCGAGGGCATTACCGGTCGGCTTTTCCTTAAATTCGACTATCGCGCCGGTTTCATTCGTCTTGAGCAGGCCAAAGCCTTCGGCCTCGTCAGGACGGCAGGGAATTACCGAGATGGTAACGTCAGCGCCGGTTTCATAATGTCGGGCCAGAAATTGGCGGTAGTCCATACGGTAAAGGTGATCGCCGGACAGGATCAGCAGCGTATCGACCTTCCAGTCGCGCAAGTGCGGCAGCATCTGGCGGACCGCATCGGCGGTACCCTGAAACCATTCCTTGCTCTCAACCGTCTGTTCGGCCGCAAGCACCTCGACAAATCCGGTCGAGAACGAGGAAAAGCGGTACGTCCGCGAGATGTGGCGGTTGAGCGACGCCGAGTTGTACTGGGTCAGAACGAATATCTGGGTGACGTTCGAATTAATGCAGTTCGAGATCGGCACGTCGATGAGGCGGTATTTGCCGCCAAGCGGGACGGCAGGCTTTGAACGCATTCGCGTCAGTGGGAAAAGACGTGATCCGGCGCCGCCGCCGAGGATCAAAGCGACAACATTATCGTATTGAGCCATAGCATTCTCTAATATATGTGTTCTCCGTACTGCGTTCTCAGAATAGCCTTTATCGACATCGATTTACAAGAAAAATTCGAGATGGCTGCAGGACAGAGGGTCAATTTTTCGGAATCTTTCAGATTTATGAATTCGTAAGGTTTATGATAACTTTTTCGTGGCACCTGAACGGATAAAAGGTTCGACATTTTTTATGTGGTATTGGACAAAAGTTTTATTTTTTATATTGATCGGAGCAGTCTCGGTTTGGATCTTGTACGAGGTTATTACTTTTCCGCATATCTGGAATCTGCGGACCGAAAACCCTACGACGACGTCTCTGATCGAATATCGAATGTCCGAGGCTAAGGCCGACGGCGAAGAGCCGAGAAAATACCAGATATGGATGCCGATCGAACAGATCTCGCCGAACCTGCAGCGTGCAGTCATGGCAGGCGAGGACTCGCGGTTTTTTGAGCATCACGGGTTCGATTGGGAGGCGATACAAAAAGCGTGGGACGACGGAATGAAAGAGGGCGAAAAAGAGGCAAAGGAAGAAGGCGATTACGACCCGAATGACTGGATACCGCCAATGCCGAGCTTTAAACGCGGAGCCTCGACCATATCGCAGCAGCTCGCGAAAAATCTTTACCTGTCCGAAGAGCGCAGCTTTTTGCGCAAAGGCCGAGAAGCCGTTTATACCTATTTCCTCGAACGTGAATTAACTAAGAAGCGGATCCTTGAACTCTATCTCAACGTCATCGAATGGGGCGACGGCGTTTACGGCGCCGAGGCCGCCTCGCGGACCTATTTCAAAAAGTCCGCATCCGACCTAACGCCATCCGAGGCCGCTTTTCTTGCCGCGATCAT
>DATJGV010000086.1:0-6145 GCA_035494575.1 Pyrinomonadaceae bacterium
GCTCGGGCTTCACGTTCGCGCAGCAAATTTCGCTGCTGTTCTTCGGCCTGTTTATGCGCGGTGACATCATGAAAGACGGCCACCGCGCCATGAATCGTGCCCTGCTCGTCACGCAACGCCCGCGCCGTCACATCCGCCCACGAGCCCTCGACATTGCTGCCGTGCCGGATGAAAATTTCCTCGTCATCAACATGTCCCCCGGCCACGGCGCGTGAAGTTGGTGATTCCGCCGGCGCAATCCGCCGCACTTTATCGGCCCGAAAAAATCCGCAATCGTTCGAACAGTTTTTGGGAACGTCTTCGTTCTCTTTTAATCCAAGCATCCGGCGCAAGGCCGGGTTAGAAAGCAATGCGGAGCCGTCCCGATCAACCACCAGCAACCCGTCACCCATACTGGTGACGATCAGATTCAAAAGCTTGGTTTGTTCAATCAACGCCTCATTGGCCGCGCGCAGAACCGCCGGACCCGGAAAATTTACCGCCTGTGGAATCAGGCGAATGAGAAGAATCGCGGTTGGAACGGAGGCTAGCGCCGTGATTGCTTTCACGATTCCCGAAACCCAATAATATGGTTTCCAAAGTGTGATGATCTCCATCACATGCGTCATGCCGCAGGCGAGAATAAAAATGCCGAAGCAAACGAACATCCAATTGAAGGGCAGATCACGCCGCTTACGAACAAAATTAATGAGAGTGAATGGAATGACGAAGTACGCAGTCGCGATCAGAAAATCCGAGATCAGATGCAGCCGCATCAGGCCCGGGTCCCACAGGTAACAATGGCCATGCGGCATGAAACCGTTTTGACCAAAAAGGCCCTTGAAAAATTCCATGCTTAGTCAGACCAACTTCGCTGCCGACCCGTCCATTCCTTCATCCCCAACCCTTTCCCCGGCAGAGCCTAATCCATGACACCGCCGCTGCCACGTTGCAAACGGTTTTATCCCAATGCCCCAGGCTTAGGTTGAAAAAGCGAGCAGCCCTGATTAGTTACCGAGAATTATGCAAATGTTGAAGCGCGTTGTTTTTGTCCTCGCCCTCTGCGGTCCTTTTATTTTCACCGGTTGCGAAACATCACCGGTAGCCAGCGGCGGCCCGTATCACGTGACGGCTTACAAACCAAATGACCCTTCGAAGGTTGTAGTAAAAGTCTCGCTTTCGAAACAGAACATTTATGTCATGGAAGGTGATCGTTGCCTGATGGCAGTGGCGTGCAGTGTTGGCCTTCCCTCCAAACCGACCCCGCGAGGAAATTTCACCATTTACCGGAAAGAGGAAGATAAGCGCTCCGGGTCCTATGGTTTCCGCGTTCAGGGGGATCGCGTAGTGCCGGCCGAAGCCGGTTCCAATATTCCCGGACGTTATGTTGGTTATCCGATGGGATTCTGGTGCGAGTTCGCACCAGCCTATGGATTTCATCAGGGCTTCGTGCATCCGGCCCCGCGGACGCACGGTTGTATTCGCCTGAAGGGTGAAGCAGCCCCGAAATTTTACGCGCTCGTTCATAACGGCACGCCGGTCCACATCGCAACGACCCAACCGGAAGACGAGACAATTGGTCCGAAGGTAAAACGAGTCGATGATTCACGGACACCCGACCCCGATCCGCATATCAGTATTAGTTCGGCAGCATTTGAGAAACCCAGTGGTCCCCTTCTGGAATAGCCCCACCTGCGGATAGCCGCGCAAGAATCTGTGAACACAAACCTTATTTCGAGCGGCACCAGTGCCCGCGAAAAAGTAAACTTGCGCACGCCCGATGTGATGGCGGCGGTGCAGGAACAAGTGGAATCACATTACCGCAGCGATGTAGTCGAAGGGGTTCGCCGGAACGGCGGTATTATTTCCGTCGGTGATGTGACGGTGCGACTGGCCAAGCAATTCGGATTTTGTTACGGCGTCGAGCGCGCCATCGATCTCGCCTATGCCGCCCGCAAAGTTTTTCAGGACCGCCGCCTTTTCATCGTCGGCGAAATCATTCACAACCCGGAAGTGAACGAGCAAATATCTTCACTCGGCATCAAGAACCTGACCGGACAAAACAAGCAGGCCGACATCGCCGAATTGCAGCCCGACGATGTCGTCATCCTGCCCGCGTTCGGAACGGAGCTGTCCATTTTGCAACAAATAAAAGATCGTGGCTGCCAGATCGTTGATACTACTTGCGGCGACGTCATGAGCGTTTGGAAACGGGTCCGCAAATATGCCAGCGAGAGCGTAACCTCGATCATTCACGGGAAGGCCGAACACGAAGAAACCAAGGCGACCAGCTCCCGCGCCCTGGGGGACGGCAAAGGCCATTATCTTGTCGTGCTTACCCTCGCCGACACCGACTATGTCTGCGATTACATCCGGCACGGTGGCAACAAAGAGGCGTTTTTAGACAAATTCCGGGGGGCGCACTCAGCCGGCTTTGATCCTGATGTGCATTTGAAAACGGTCGGCGTGGCCAATCAAACGACGATGTTGCGGGGCGAGACCGAGGAAGTGCAGCGACGGGTACGGCAGGCTATTGCGGATCGCGACGGTCCCGAAGAAGCAGCGAAGAATTTTCGATTTTTCGATACCATCTGCGGTGCGACCCAGGAGCGGCAGGATGCATTGCGCGAATTGCTAGACGTTTCGATGGATTTGTTGCTGGTGGTGGGCGGCTACAACAGCTCGAATACTTCTCACCTCGCCGAAATGGGCGAAGAAAAATTGCCCACTTATTTTGTTTTGAATGCTTCGAGGCTGGTCTCGGCCACTGAGATTAAGCATTACGACTCGCATGAGAAGCGCGAAGTCGTTTCCCACTTCTGGTTGCCGCCCGGTCCCGTCGTCGTTGGCATTACCGCCGGCGCCTCCTGTCCTAACAACCTGATCGAAGAAACGCTGATTCGGCTATTTGAGCTGCGCGGCATCTCGAGAGCGCGGTTGGAAACCGCTGCTTAAAAGGATCAAGCGCCCACACGGATTCGGTGTGGGTGATTCTTGCAGATATTCGTAAAAAAGGTTGGTAAGTAATCTTCGCTGCAAGTAAAATGTTTTTATGTGTTATCGAACAAAAGTATTGACCGCTTCTTTTGTAGCGGTGGCGGGCGTTTTTTCGGGGGCCGCCTTTGGCCAGTCCATCGAGGGCACTGTGCGTGGCTCCGACGGCAAAGCTCTCAAGGATTCCGAGGTCCGGGTCGAGCAAAAAGGCAATAAGAGCGTGGTTACGACCAAGACCGACGCTCGCGGTCATTATTCTTACTCCCGATTGTCACCGGGCGTATATACAGTCAGTGTCGTCCTCGACGGCGCGGTAAAATCGAGCCTCAATGTGAAGACAACGACGACCAATTCGAAAATTGATTTTGATCTGAAGCCCGCCGCCGCCAAGAAGGTCAAACACTATGTCTGGGTCGACGCGAAGACCGGCACTCATATGGGAAGCGGTTGGGTCGAAGTGAATGACGCGGGGGGAAACGAGCCCGGGGCATCTAATGTTCAGACGACCAGCGGGGAGTTAGCGCGTGAGATGCAGCGCAGATCCACCAACCCGACCGGGAAACCGTAAAGGGACTGCAATCTGCATCCAAAGCAGAAGCTGATCGCACGTAATTGTTGCCGGAGGATTGGCTTTCGTCCGCTGCCCTCCTTGCCGCAATCGTTGAGCGCAGCAATATCCCCCGCATCTGCATCTGCGCTCATCCAAGCATTCACACTTTCAGCTTCGAAATAAATTGCGTATGCGAGCAATCTGGAAAGGCAGCATCAGCTTCGGGTTAGTCAACATTCCCATTGCCCTCTACCCGGCGACCCGCAAGGAAGAACTGAAGTTTCGGCTTTTGCGCGCGAAAGATCTGAGCCCGGTCAATTACAAGCGAGTGGCAGAGAAAGACGGCAAGGAAGTACCGTGGGATGAGATCGTCAAAGGCTACGAATACGAAAAAGGGAAATACATTGTCCTGAAGGATGAAGATTTTCAGCGCGTCGATCTCGAGGCAACTCAGACCGTGGACATCCAGGATTTCGTCGATCAGGAGGAAATTGACCCGATGTTCTTCTACAAACCTTATTATTTAGAGCCACAAAAAGGCGGCGACAAAGCCTATGTCTTGTTGCGCGAGACCCTTGCGAAGAGTGGCAAGGTCGGGATCGCGAAGGTGGTGATTAAGACGCGGCAATATCTGGCCGGAGTGAAAGCGGAAGACAGCGTGCTGGTTCTCGAGCTTATGCATTTCGCCGAGGAACTGGCGGATGCAGACAAGCTCCATGTTCCGAAAAAGATCGAGCCGGGAAAACGCGAACTCGATATGGCAAAAGCGCTCGTCGACAGCATGTCGTCGAAATGGGAACCGAAAAAATATCGCGATGATTACCGCGAAGCCTTGATGGAGGTGATCGAGGAGAAAGTTGAAGCAGGTGGGAAAGAAATCGAAGACAAACCGAAACCGAAGCCACGACCATCTACGAAAGTGATCGATCTCGTGTCGGTCCTGCAGGAGAGCCTGAACAAGACAAAAAAATCGCATCACGCGCGCAAGAGTTCAGCCGCAACGCGTCACAGTAAGGCCGCGTAATCCTTTCTGTAGCGGCAGCCGTGTCGGCTGCACACGCGATATAACGGATTTTGGCGCTACGCGATATCGTTTTCCGGCTGCTGTAGTCGGGATCGTTGATCCCAGCCCTCCCTCGCATTTCAATATTTTATTTCACCTTTTCGGCGTTTATTTCCAGATGATCTGGACGACGTCCATTCTATCTTGCTGCCTCCTCCTTGGCGCAACGCTTTCCGCCTCTGAACCACAAACGGGGATCGAAGGGGTGATTACCGTGGGTCCCGTGAACGGCGGACCAGCGAGAATCGGAATTCCTGGTTCGAAGCCATTAGCAAACGTGACGTTCCTCGCGCAAAACGAAAAAGGAATAGCAACACCGTTTACCACCGACGATCGGGGATATTTCCGTGTCCCACTGGAACCGGGTCACTACATCGTTTCGCTAAAGGACAAAACAGGCGGAATCGGTCACTATGGGCCCTTCGAAGTCGATGTAGTTGCCGACCGGATGACGAAGGTAGAGTGGTGCTGCGACACCGGTATGCGATAGGGCGCGCCTAACTGATCACCATCTTTGGTAGGGCGACGCTCTGCGGAGCCTCAACTTCACGATGGCTCGACAGAGTCTCGCCCTACCAATTGCCCTCGCATTAACCTCTCTCTTCAATCCGGAGCCTTACTACCTTGCGGACCAATGCGGCCGGCAACGGTTTATCGGCTGAAAAGCGGATCGTGCCCTTGCTCGTATCGTAACTTTTCAGCTCGTCCTTAAGGGCTTTGACTGTAGAACCCGGATAGAAGGCGCAGTGATTTGTCGCGGCACCGTAAGCGACCAGGAATTTTCCATTCAGACGAAATGCTGGCAATTGATAGCTGATGCATTCTTCGGCTTTGGGCGCCGCCATCTTAATTGCCTTGCGAAGTTTTTGTAATGCGCCCCGCTTTTCTTCGGTCACCGCAGCAAGATAATCGTCGTGACTATTGGGCTTGCTCGATTTCGCAGATGTCGTCATGCGTTTTATCCCGATTGTCTTTCGTTTCATGTGATTAGTTTACTTCGATTACAGCGAGGACAAAGGCCGAGCGCGTTGGATGGCGTCGAGGACGCGCTGCGTCTTTAATCCGTCGGCGAAATCAGGCTCGATCTTTTTGCCGGCGATAACGGCTTTCACAAAGTCGGCGACCGTGTGCACGAAGGAATGCTCGTAACCAATGAGATGGCCGGGCGGCCACCAATTTACAACATACGGATGGGTCGATTCCGTAACAATGATGTCCCGAAATCCGCGCATCTGCTCGGGATCACTCGCATCGTAGAAACGCAGCCGGTTCATTTCCTCGAGATCGAAGGCGAGTGAACCGCGACTGACGTTGATTTCAAAAGCAAGCTGATTTTTGCGGCCAGGAGCAAAACGGGTCGCTTCCAAGTTTAGCATCGCCCCGTTCCGAAACTTGCCGATCACGCTGACAGCATCATCAACGTCGACGCGAGCAAACTGTCTATTTTTCGTTAACCGCCTTTTGACAAATGTTTCACTCACCGCTGAGATGCCTGCAATTTCGCCGACAAGAAATCGCGCCAGATCGATGCTGTGAGCGCCAATGTCGCCGAGCGCACC
>DATJGV010000087.1:0-9012 GCA_035494575.1 Pyrinomonadaceae bacterium
TGTCATGGTAAGCACTCCGTCGCCCTTAAGGCTATTAGCTTTTCCGCCGCTTGCGAGGTAAAACGTCATGGGCTGGGCGCCGGCGGGCGGCCAGGTTTCCGAGGTTTGCCATTTGTTCAAGCCCATTGTGAAATATTGGACCTTTGGCCGTTCGAGGATGTCGTTATTTTCGCCCTTAAGAAAGTGATCGAACCAATCGTACGTCATCTTGCTGTAATCGAGCCGGGCGTCGCCCATATGCCGCTCGCCGACGACCGTATCTTCGGTGGCCCGCGTGTAGCTGCAGTGAAGCGTCGGAGCGATCACGGCGTATTGTTTGTCGGCGATATCGGGGCTTGCGGTTCTGCGGACGTAATTGTACGCCTCGAGGTTTGGGCCGACCGAGACGTCGTACCAGGACATAAACCAGAATCCGGGAATGTTGATCTTCATGTTGTCGTGAAAAAGCCCGCCTTTGTACCAAGCCGGATCGTTCGGCGCTCTTTTGATCATTGCACCGCCCGTGTCAACCGGCATTGCGTCGGCGAAAATCCCGTGCGGCCCGTCAACCGCCTTGATGATGTCCATTTCCGGCAGGTGACGAAGCGCCTGTGACCAATCAACCGGCGGAAGCTGCTGCGCAAGATCGAACGCTTTCGAAGCGCGTATCAGGTCCTCTTGCGAGGTGCCAGCCGGAAACATCGGCCGCACCTGATTCTGCTCGCCGTAGAGCCACGCGATAAAGAGCATCTGAACGGCCCCGCCGCGGTACCAGTTTCCCTGTTCGTAATACGGCCCGACGCGGCCCACGCCGGCGCCGAAACCCTGCACGATCATCGTCGTGAATGCCGGGTTGCCCTGCGCCGCTACGCCCAGCTGCCACTCGGCCGTTGACGAACACCCGATAGTGCCGACTTTTTTGTTCGACCACGGCTGCGATGACATCCACGAAATGGCGTCCGTGCCATCGCTCAGCGGCGGCCCGAGAATGTCGTAATTGCCCTCGGAGAAAAAATGACCGCGCTCGTTCATCACGACGTACGCGTAGCCGCGCTTTACTGCGTCCAGGATCGTCGTCATGTCACGCGGAGCACCGAGACGAACGTCCCAAAAATTGAAATTGTACGGAGTTCGCGAAAAGATGATCGGGTATTTCTTTGAGGTGTCCTTTGGGCGATAGATGTCCGCGGCCATCCGCTTGCCGTCGCGCATCGGCACCATCACCTTGCGGTCGATAACCGCGACCGATTCCAGCTCGCTTTCGATCGCATTCCTTTTCGCCCGCGTTTCCGCGTCATCCGCGCCGCGGGCCTGGCCGAAAACTCCCGGGACAAACGCCACCACGCAAGCCGCCGCTAGAACAAGATTCCGTATAGAACTTACCCTGATCATTTTTTCTCCTATTTTTGAATTGCCGGCCGGAAAGGCCGCGTTGTATGTGTTGCAAGGAAATGATACCACCAGAGCGGATTTATCGAAACCGGACCTTTAGCGAGCCGAGGAACAGCCGCTCGCCAATTCTCATACTAATCGCGCGATTTCGGCAATCTTACCTCACAGAAACGCATAGAATCCAGATTTCCTTGCGATTCCAGAAGTCCATTCTCGACCAGGCGCCGCAGCCGCTGAGCATAATAGACGTCCGGGATCCCTTGAATTTCGTTGGATTTTTCCGCCATCGCCAGCATGATTAGCATGGCCATTTTCCTCCATTGAACCGTCGCATTGCCGAGCAAGGCATCGTCAATTGCCTGAATCTCTCCTTCGGTCAACTGGGATATTCTTTCTTGCTGTTCTGCCGTCAGAGGCTCGTCAGGAATCGGTGTCTCTTTATCTTTATCGATCCGGGCATCTTCGGGAATAAAGGTTTGGGTACAAAGAATGTTTCCGACCGCTGCCGCGATTTGCTTAAGGGCTTTATCCTTCAAGCCTAGATCCAGGGCATCACTGAGACGAAATGCCTCACCCAATAAATTTATGCACTCAATCAGCACGGCGTCTAGTTTGGTTAGATCGTCATTATTTTCCGGATTCATACTCATTGAGGTTCGACTTTAAATCCTTATTTTCATCGGGTCAAAGCGTTGCTACGTGTTCCAGAAGTTTCATTGTCACTCTGCCGCGTTTGTCGGTTCTTAATCCAAAATCCCAAATCTAAAATCCAAAGCTCCCCCTGCTGCGAGCGCTCCTTGGGTCCTCGATTCGATATGGAATGGATACGGTGTTGAGCGTTGCTTTGAATACAATCCGGACGGTAAGCTTGTAGGGTATGTATCGGCCGAGGACGTATATAGCGTTAATCCCATGGCTCCGTACTAGCTTTTTGACTACTTCGTCGAACCATCTTAACTCATAGTCAAAAAAAGTCTAGACGATTACATCCGCAACTTCGACGCGTAAACGATAACTAAAACCCAAAAACTGCGCCGTGAAGGAAGCCCGCTTTGCGGGTATTAGAATTAAGCTACATGCGTAAGCATGTAGTGAACTGCACCGGCAAACACCAAGCCCGCCTTGCGGGCGACAGAAGTTCCACAAAATATGGCATACACAAATCTTCTCTTTCACATCGTTTTCGGCACAAAATCGCGCTTGCCGATGATCAATGCTGAAATTCGTCCGCGATTTCATCAATACATGGGTGGAATTGTCCGTGGCCTCGGCGGAATCGCTCTTGAGGTCGGCGGCATTAACGACCACGTTCATCTTCTAATCAAACTGAAACCTACAATAAAACTTTCAGATTTTCTTCGCGACCTGAAATCGAACTCGTCAACGTGGGCCAAACAGAACGGGATAAGCAAATTTGAGTGGCAGCGCCGCTACGGCGCGTTTTCGGTAAGCGAATCGCAAGTTGCAACAGTCCGCAAATACATTCGCAATCAGGAACAGCATCACAAAAAATTCGATTTCAAAACCGAGTTCGAGACGCTGCTGCGGACAAACGGGATCCCCATTGACGATTACGTCTGGCAGGCTTAGCTCTGCCGCCCGCAACGCGGGCTTGAGGCGTTCATGTGGCCGTTGACTACAGGCTGACACCTGTAGCTTAATTCTCTTGCCCGCAAGGCGGGCTATTGAGGTATTTTTTTCTGTACGCCTGTAGCTACCGCAAACCTTGCCCATACTGTTCGGTGCCGAAGGAGCCGATGCCGTTTAGGCGGAAGCTGAATACGAAGCGGTTCTCGTGGCGGACGCCGACGTTGAATGTATAGTATTGCAGGGCCATTGAGCAGCAGTCGTAGGCGTAGCCGATGGTGTAGAGCGAGCTGATGAGCGGCGTTTGGCGGGCGGCGCGGCGGTTTTCGAAATCGAAAAAGAGCGATGTGCCGCCGTACAGTCCGTGGTCGCGGTTGCCGATGAAGATGGCCGGGCTCCATTGCGAACCTCGCAGGGTGCCGGCCTCTTTGCCGTTCGCGTCGGCGTATTGCTGCAAGGACGGGATGAGCGTTACGGCGCGCGTGTAATAAAACGTCTGAAAGATCTTGAGAAGCCGGGTCTGGTAACCCGTCGAAGCCGAAATGTCGCGCAAGCCGTCGCCCTGCACGCCGACGTCCATTCGAGTGTTGAAAAAGATGGTCCGCTGCGGGCGATATGTGGCGTCAATGTTGATCGGCGAAAAACGTCGCGGGACGCCGCCGAAAGTGTAAAACGTAAGCGCCGTGATGGGCTCGATCTGGTTGCGCTGACCCGGTATCAATGCCCCGCCGAAAGTTTTGTCAAAGAAATATTTCCCGCGGACCGTGAGGGTAAAGAGTTCGTAGGGCTGTATGGAAAGGTCAGATCGCGGATTTCCTGCACGCCCGTTCACACTCGCGTTTCCGCCAATATTCTCGTCAGTCTGCGTTAAATCACCGGCTACAGACGGTACCGACAGATCTCCGTCCGCAGCACGTGATGCCGACTGACCGGCAGACCGTTCACGGAGAAGTTTTTGGGCTTCGTTGGTGACGGCTTCGGAGTAGCGGCGGGTGAAGATGCGGTTCGTTACGCCGAATTCGAGCTCGTTGGTGTTCGTGATGGTGTCGAGATAATCGAAGCGGATTATTTTGTTAAAATTGTCGACACCGTTCACATAGCGGTACGTCAGGAACGGCTCGATGACGTGGCGAAACTTAAATTTGTTGTCCTTGCCGTAGAAGTTTCGAGCAAGCGCGACCGGCCGCACGTCGAACTGAAACTCGCCGTATTTTCGGATCACATCGCGGCCGATGACCTGCCGCAGCGTGTTGAACGAATTGGAATAATATGTGACGCGCATCGCGCCGGTCGCCGTAAAATTAAAATATTTTGTATGCAGCGGCAGCGTCACCTGCGGATAAACGTCAAACCGTTGGCCGAGCGCGGGCGTGATGACCGGATCGCTGCCTGTCTGCTGCCGGTACAGGTTCAGATCGTCAACGTCTTCGCGATGCGAGACGCCCTCGAGACTTGTCTTGAACGAGAAGTACAGAGGTTTCAGAAACGAAAGCTGCGACGGCCGTTTCTCGAAATTTATGCTCGGCAGATTGCGGGTTTTGATATGAACGTTGGGGATCGAAATTTCCTGCGAGCGGGCGAGCAGATTTAGCGTGTAGTTGCCCCAGCTTTTATTGACGAACGCCTGCGAAACTTCGATCGGCGAGATGACCTGTTGAATGCCGTCCGAAAAAACCTGCCGGAATGCGAGGTTCGACGTTATTCGAACATCGGCCGCCGCGGTAAAGCCGTTCGAAAAATAGTGGACGCCTTCGGCATAGACGACGGACCCGCCCTGGTCCGGGTGCGTGTCGTCCTTGCCGTGTCCGAAAATGCGGTCCTTGACGGCGTAAAAACCGAAATTGAAAAACGAGCGCGAGTTCGCACGCGTTCGCAGGTCGAGCCCGTACCCGACGCCGCGCGACGTGTAAAGATCGGCACGAAACGTCACATCCGCCGAGCGTCCGAGCGTTTGAAAATACGCGGTCGAAAGCCGGAAACCCTTATTCGCAGAAATGCCGAACGTCGGCGTCAGAAAACCCGAGCTGCGATCTATCTGCTTGATCGGGATGGACGCGTACGGCAGAGGCACGATGGGAATATCTTTGACGCGAAATTTCGCGTTTTTCAGCTTGATCTTATCGTTGAGCGTTATCCGCGCCTCGTCCGCCGTAAAGCTCCATTTCGGCACGGCCTCTTCGCAAGCGGTGAATTTCCCTTTCGTGACGATGACCTCGTTCAGCGACGTTCGCTCGACGCGGTCGGCCGTAAAATAGATGACCGTCCCGTCGTTCGTCTGGTTGGTAAAACCGGTCGAATCTTCGAACCAGCCGAGTTTCGTTTTGTAATTCCACTCGCCGCGTGCTCCGGTTATTCGCTGATCGGCTCCCTGATCGAAAATTACGCTCCCCTCGGCGACGATCTTGTTTTCGGCCTCGTAGATCGTGATTTTGTCGGCCTGAAGACGATAAATGCCAAAACGCACATCGACATTTCCCTCATGGCGGACGATGCGTTTGCCGGGTTCGCCCTCGACGCTCTGATGATCGGAATAGACGACGACTTCGCCGTCACCGCCTTCCTGTTCGAAGCCCGGAACCTTCTTTACCTTCGGCGGCGTGATGTCCTGTTCGGCAGAGATCGGGTTGATGTTCGGCGTGTCGGTGATGGGGTTTGCGACCTGACGCTCAACGGGGTTAGTTTGCTGCGCCGTTCCCGTGAGAGACAGCAAACAAACTAAGAGAACGACAATGACAAGATTTGAAAACCGCATCGGGCAAATCGGACAATAAAAATGATGCTAACACGAAATCTGATAAACAAAAAAACCTTGTGTTAGACTACTTCATCGGCAAATCGAGTTTCAAATTATGACAAAGAAAAGTGTTTTGGTGGTCGAGGACGAAGAGCTGATGCGGACGATCCTTCGGCAGTTGTTGGAGGGCGCGGGTTACAACGTTTTCACCGCGGACAGTGCCGAAACCGCGCTCGAACTTTTCTCGCAAAACGACGTTGACATCACGCTCACCGATATAAAAATGTCGGGCCGTGACGGCCTCGAACTGCTCGATCAGATAAAATCGATCGACGCCGAGGCGATGGTCATAATCATGACGGCGTATTCGTCGGTCGATACCGCCGTTGCCGCACTGCGAAAAGGCGCGTACGACTACGTCACTAAACCCTTCGTCAACGAAGACCTGCTGCAAACGGTCAAAAACGCCGCGAATCAGCGTGAGCTTTTTCACGAAAACCGCGCGCTGCGGCGTGAACTGAAAAAGAAGTACGAATTTTCCGAGGTGATTGGGAAAAGCGACGCTCTGCAGCGTGTGTTCGATCTTGTAAAAAAAGTTGCCGACACGAGCACGAGCGTTTTGATCCTGGGCGAAAGCGGCACTGGAAAAGAACTTGTCGCAAGATCGATACACTTTAATAGTGGTCGGTTTGAGAAGCCGTTCCTGGCCGTAAACTGCGGCGCTTTGCCTGAATCATTGCTTGAAAGTGAGTTGTTCGGGCATACCAAGGGTTCATTTACAGGAGCCGTTGCCGATAAAAAAGGCCTCTTTCGTTCGGCATCGGGCGGAACGCTGTTTTTGGACGAGATCGGCGAAATGCCGCCGGCCCTGCAGGTAAAGCTGCTGCGGGCGCTGCAGGAACACGAGGTGACGCCGGTCGGTTCCTCAACACCGGTAAAATTCGACGCGCGGATCGTCGCCGCAACCAACAAGGACCTGGAACACGAAGTCGTCGACGGCAGGTTTCGCGAAGACCTTTTTTATCGGTTGAACGTCATCGAGATAACGCTGCCGCCGCTCAGGGAACGCCGCGAGGATATTCCCCTGCTTATAAAACACTTCATCGCAAAAGGCGGCCGCGCGGCGCTGGTCTCAAACGACGCAATGGCCGCGATGGTCAATTACAATTGGCCTGGAAACGTTCGCGAACTGGAAAATGCCGTCGAACGAGCATTGATATTGAGTGAAAATGAAATTGGTGTTGATGCTCTGCCGCCTAAGATTCGACAAAGCTCCGAAAGATCGTACGACATTCGCGATATGGACGGTTTTCGTCCGACGCTGGATGAGATGGAGCGGCGGTATATTTTGGAGATACTGAATGCGGCGAGCGACGACAAGGCGCAGGCGGCTAATATTCTGGGAATAGACCTTTCGACATTGTATCGGAAGTTGAAACGATATGAAGAGTTGTGAACAGCGTGCCGAGAAGCGTTACCTGGAAATACCTCCGACATAACTGAGAACTGAAAACTGGCGGAAATTATCCTGACTTCTTATTGCTGCGCCGTAAGCTCAAGCACAAAATAGTCAGTTCCCTGAATCCGCGTGAGTTTCCCGTCCGTAAACGGCGGTTGGAAAAACGCGTTTGCGGCGTACGTTGTTCCATTTAGCGTATCGTCACCGCTGTTGTCTGCCTGAGCGATCAGCTCCGCCGGAAACCACAATTCGCTTCCGATCTTGGCCGCGGTCGGAGGCTTTATCTTCTTTGCTTCCTCGACAAGTTTGTCGGCGTCGGCGGTGCCAAACCGGAGCACCGCGATCAGCTTCTTCTCATCTGTCCCGCCGCGCCAGACCGCGTCTTCCGGTTCGAACGGCAAGGCGATCAGCGGCCGAAGCTCTTCGAGGTTGGTGTTCGCGGTCTCGCCGTTTTTTGCGCTTTCGTTCGCGGCCGCGTTGACGGCATTGGAGTTAGCCGCGGATCCACATCCGGCAGATATTGAGACAGCCAAGAATAATGCTAGAATGACTGCGGTTTTCGCCTGGTTCATTTTTATTTAATTTTAGAAAGATTGACTATCGAAAGCAATTTCGATCAGGGCTGTTCATTATCCGATATTTTCGAGGACAAAACAATATGAAAAAAGTGTTTCTGCTCGCTGCCATTTTTGTGCTCTCGTTGTCGTCAAGTGTCATTTCGCAGACCCACACGCCCGAAACCGACCTTGCCGCGTTTATCAAATTCAGCCGTTCGATGCGGCAGGATTTTAACAGCCGCGGCGTTGAATCGCGAAAACAATGGTTTTCCGCACCGCTGTATAAGCTCTTTCTGAATGAGTTGAAGCGGCAGGACGAATATCTAAAAAAGAACCCAACAGATATGCCATATTTTGGCGACGGCGTGCCGTTTCAGCCGATCGACGAAACCTGCGAGGCTGGAAAGCGTTCGTATCGTTACAGCTACACCGTCGGTAAAGGCGTTGTTTCCGGTGATTCCGCAACTGTTCCGGTAACGTTTGCATACCCGGCTGCGTGTAAGATACCGCCGATTGTTTACAAATTTAAGATGGTCAAATCGAAGGCCGGTTGGCTGGTTGACGATGTAGATTACGGCGACGGAAAGACGCTGGTGGCGGATCTGAATAGGAATGAGTATTAAATAAAAGTCTGGTTTGAGTTAGAATGAAATTATGGTTGTCGAGAACGTAATAAACATCGATCCGGAGATAATGAGCGGGGTTCCGGTCTTTTATGGAACCCGTGTGCCGATACAGTCTCTTTTCGATTGGTTGGAAACCGAATCGCTTGACGACTTTCTCGAAAATTTCCCGACAGTTTCCCGCGAACAGGCGGTCGAGGTTCTTCACTTTGCAGAGAGCCTTGTAACGTCTCCCACAATACTTCATGAAAATCTTGCTCGATGAGAATCTACCGGTAAAGCTAAAGTTGAGTTTTGCGAACGATCACGAAATTCGCACAGTCCGAAAAATGGGATGGGCGGGAAAGCGCAATGGTGAGTTATTACGTTTGATGGTTCTTGGTGGTTTCGATGCCTTTATAACCATTGATAAAAATCTGCAATATCAGCAAAATATCAGTCGTTATCCTATACGGCTTTTCATTTTGGATGCTCCGGACAATAAGCTGAATACCCTGCCTCCATATGTAGAAAGGCTTGGCAGCCTTTTGTCCGACCCGCCGACGGAAATGGTTTTCACGATCAGTCTCGGTTGATCTTCTTTCGGCCGCTACGATGATTCGTGGTAAAATTACAACTAATAAAACCATAAGTTATGACACCGGAAACAAAAGAAGCTTTAACGTCCGCTGAGAAAGAAGT
>DATJGV010000088.1:0-23305 GCA_035494575.1 Pyrinomonadaceae bacterium
CTTTTTGCTTTGGTACGCCGGTTTTGTCCGCTACAAGGTTGACGATGTCTAGCTTGATCATCACTTCCTCCTATTCTTCGCAATCGTGGAAGTCAAAAACCGCAATACAGCATAAATGAATCATAATCCCCTAACTCTACATCTGTCAAGGTTTTGCGAAAAATCATAATTGTAGATACGGGGACGATTTGATTTCGTGATTCTTACACGCCGATCCTAAATGGTGGTACAATTCTCCGAAGCTCATAAACTAACTTTCGGTGAAGGGACGAATTCATGCGTTGGGGAAGTCAAAGAGAAAGCGACAACATTGAAGATCGCCGCGGAATGTCCGGCGGAGGGTTGGCGATAGGCGGCGGTGGATTGGTAATTGTGGTGCTCGCGCTCGTTATCTGGCTTTGCGGCGGTGACCCGCGTCAGTTGCTGCAAAATCTGCCGCAGGAAACCGAAAAGCAGCAACCGGCCGCGTCGAACAGCCAGCCCCAGGATCCGAACCGACAGTTTGTCGGCCTGGTGATGGGCAGCCTCGAAGATACCTGGAACCAAATATTGCCGCAGCAGGCCCGCGTCCGGTTTGTCGCCCCAAAGCTTGTCCTTTACTCCGGCCAGATCTCATCGGCCTGCGGGTACGCAAGTGCGGCGATGGGGCCGTTTTACTGCCCCGGCGACCAGAAGCTTTATCTCGATTTTGCGTTCTTTGACGAGTTGAAAAGCGAGTTTCGGGCTCCGGGCGATTTTGCCCAGGCATACGTGATCGCTCACGAATATGGCCATCACATACAGAACCTCGTCGGCACAATGGACAAGGTGCAAAGCGCTGGCAACAGCAATCGTTTGTCTGTCGCACTCGAACTGCAGGCCGACTGCTACGCTGGTGTCTGGGGCTATTATGCTCAGCAAAAAGGACAGGTCGAGTCCGGCGATGCGGAAGAAGCCCTGCGGGCTGCATCGGCCGTCGGCGATGATATGATCCAAAAACGAACACAAGGTTACGTCGTTCCCGATTCATTCACGCACGGCAGCGCGCAACAGCGTATGACCTGGTTTGCAAAAGGAATGCAGACGGGCGACATGCGGCAGTGTCAGACGTTCAGATAGGCGTCGCAGGCTGAAACGGCTTGTTATAAATTTCCTGATAGACCCAACCCAAAAACCGCGCCTCCGCGGTACAAAGCGCCTCGAGCCAGCAACTTGTAAGATAAAGTCGTTTCTCGGCATTGGTCGTTAATTTTTCAGCCTTGGCGAGTGCAAACTTTTCCGGTTCGTCGTCCAGCTTGTTCGCATCACTAATTTCCGCTTTTGTTTCCCGAGCGTCGTGCAAGGCGTTCAAAACATCGGTTATCCATAGGTTCAGCAGCGGCTCGGAATTGTTCTCTGCCAATGCCTGAAACGCGCCTACGGCAAATCGCGCTTCGGCATTCTCGAAGGGGTAGATCTGCACACCGTTTTTCTGATCGTCAGCCTGTTTCCATTCGAAAAGCTCTTCCGTATAAGCGTGGCGCATTCGCGCCACGCGTTCGTCATAATTCAAAAACCATTCGAGTAGGTCCGCAAGCGAAATCGTATCGATATCGCCGGATGCGGTTCGCTTTAGTTTGGGCGGCTGTGTGTCCTGTGCTGCTGATCGTGTTGATGCCATATCTACTGCTTGTTCGAATCCTTTTACAATTTTCTGATCGAACGCATATAATCTGTTCATATTGTGTCAGAACAAACACTCGACAACCAATTCGAAGCGCCGGATTTTTCTGAGGAACAAAAGCGCGACCTCGGTTTCGGCTCAATAGTAGCGGGCAAGAGCAGACAGCGGTTGCTTAATCCGGACGGAACGTTCAACGTTACACGAACCGGCTTGAGCTTTTTGACGTCGCTCAATCTTTATCACACGCTGCTTACAATGTCGTGGAAGGTATTCCTGAGCCTAATGCTGCTTCTGTTTTTTTTAAGCAACATTGTTTTCGGATCGCTTTATTCGACGCTCGGTGCCGAGGCCTTGGTTGACACATCCCAAGATCCGCAAATGAATCTCTTTCTACGCGGGTTTTTCTTTAGTGTTCAAACCTTTGCGACTATCGGCTATGGCACCATACATCCTGTCGGTATCGTTCCAAACCTGCTGGTAACGGTCGAGTCATACTACAGTCTGCTCGCAAACGCGCTGATCACAGGCGTTGTTTTTGCACGTTTCGCACGACCGACCGCAAAGGTGGTTTTTAGCGAAATGGCAGTCATCGCGCCATATAAAAATATTACCGGCCTTATGTTCCGGATCGTGAACGGCCGAAGAAATCAGCTTATCGAGGTCGGGGCTCAGGTTTTGTTCTCGCGGTTCGTCAATGAAAATGGAAGGGTCGTGCGACGGTTCGACTTCCTCGATCTCGAACGCGAATCCGTCACTTTTTTTCCGCTTTCATGGACGATCGTCCATCCGATAGACGATAGCTCGCCGCTTTATGGCATGACCGAGCGTGACATTCTGGAAGCCGATGCCGAGATCCTGGTGCTGCTGACTGCAACCGACGAAACATTCGCGCAGGTGGTTCATTCGCGCTCATCATACAAACCGAAACAGATCGCGTATGGCTATAAATTTGTAAGTATCTATAACAAAAGCCGTGAGGGCGAGCCGATTTCGATAGATGTAAGAAAGCTCTCGCAGCTGGAAAAAGTATTTGACTAATGTTTACAGGAATCGTAGAAGAATTAGGAACCATCGCATCGCTCGAAACCCACGCCGGTGGAGCAAAGATCAAGATCGCATGTAACATCGTCACCCAGGACGGCAATGACGGCGATTCGATAGCTGTCAACGGCGTCTGTCTGACAGCGTTGGGTATCATGCCAAACTCGTTTACCGCGGACGTTTCGCAGGAGACGCTCGACCGTTCGACCCTTGGACAGTTGAAAGTTGGTTCGCGCGTGAACCTCGAGCGAGCTGTTATGCCATCGACGCGTCTAGGAGGTCACATCGTGCAAGGCCATGTCGACGCGCGCGGAACCTTCTTGTCGGCGGAGGAAAGCGGCGGTTTTTGGACTGTCCGAATCGGCTATCCGAAAGAGATCGGCCAGTATCTTGTATATAAAGGCTCAGTTGCGGTCGAGGGGATTAGCCTTACGATCGCAAAACTGGATGCGGACAGTTTCGAGATCGCAATAATTCCGAAAACCTGGGAGCTGACCGATCTTTCGAGCCTTCATCCCGGCGATGCGGTCAACCTCGAAGCGGACGTAATTGCAAAGTACGTCGAACGAATTATGACATACGGCAAAATGAACGACGGCGTTACGGCGGATACACTACGCAGCGCCGGGTTTCTCTCCTGACCATAAAACGGCTATGAAATTTGCCAGATACACATTCCTCGCCGCCGGCATTTACGGCGTTATCGTCCTCGTTCCTCAATATTTCCTGCTCGAGCGAAATGGCCGCGATTTCCCTCCTGCAATTACCCATCCCGAATATTATTACGGCTTCGTCGGCGTCGCTCTCGTCTTTCAACTGATATTTTTTGTGATCTCGACCAACCCCATAAAATATCGAGCGCTTATCGGTATTTCGATCTTCGAAAAACTAGCGTTTGCAGTCCCTGCCGCGATCCTCTTTTTCGGCAACATGCTATCGGCATCGATGTTTGCTGCAGGCATGATCGACGCTGTGCTGGGCATTCTTTTTGTCGTGAGTTTTATCAAGGTAAAGCCGCACCGCGATGACCAACTGGCGAGCGAGTACATAAATTGACTAACATCTCCAAAAGAAAAGACGGCCCCTGAATAGAAGCCGTCTTTTTCGCTGATTTGTTCAGCTGCTGTTATTTACCTTGATTTGAAAGTTTTCCGATAAGGGTGAACAGCGGCAGGTACATTGAAATAACGATCGAACCTATCGTCACACCCAAGAATGCGATCAATGCAGGCTCGATCATTGCCAACAGGTCGGCGATGGCACTATCAACCTCGTCTTCGTAGAAGTCGGCGATCTTGCCAAGCATAGCGTCAAGAGCACCGGTTTGTTCGCCGACGCCGATCATTTGGCCGACCATGTGGGGAAACACTTCAGTGGCCTTTAGCGGATCGACAAAGCTTTCGCCGCGTTCCACACCGGCCCGAACCTTCAAAACTGCGTCTTCGATCACGATATTGCCGGCAGTTTTAGCCGTGATCTCAAGCGATTGAAGGATCGGCACACCCGACGACAGCAGTGTCGAGAGAATTCGCGAAAATCGTGCAACCGCGATCTTTCTAAGGATGCTTCCGAATATCGGGAGTTTCAACAAAACCGTATCGATCTGCCATCGTCCCCTCGGCGTCTTGTAGTAGAAGCTTGTTCCAACTGACAAACCGATGATCGAGGCGAGGATAGCCAAACCGCCCCAGCCGGCCATGAACCTGCTTATTCCCATTACTATGCGTGTCGGCAGCGGAAGCAGTTCACCGGGACCGAGCAAGCCGAGAAAGATCTGCTCGAACTGCGGAATAACTACGATCATGATGACGGCGATTGCGCCTATTGCAACGAGAATAACAGCGGCCGGATAGATGGATGCTGAAATAATGCTTCGTTTCAACTTAACAACCTTTTCGATCAACGTCGCAAGGCGTTGCAGGATCAGATCGAGCACACCGCCCGTTTCACCAGCCTCGACCATGTGCGTGTAGAGAGCGTCGAAAACCTTCGGATGTTTTTCGAGAGCCTGATGCAGCGTGGCGCCCTCTTCGACATTCTGCCGGACCTGACGCAGCACTTCCTTAAAGTAAACGTTGTTCTGCTGCTCGGCCAAAATGTCGATACACTGCACGAGCGGCAGACCGGCGTCGATCATTACGGAGAACTGACGCGTAAACACCGCAAGTTCCTTTGCTTTGACCTTTTTCCGGCGGCCCAGTTTCGGGACCGCGAATTCGCGGCCCTTTTCCGAAGCCTGGGTCATCACGATCTGCTCGCGGCGAAGCAGCGAACGGAGCTCGTCCTGACTTGCTGCGTCACGTTCGCCCGTGACTAATTCGTTTAAACGGTTTCTTCCTTTAAAGGCGTATGTTGGCATTGTGTTCTCTCGTCTCCTGTCAAATTCATGTGCCCGTCTCGCCGGGTCTTCTAGTCTCTACTTTCTTACCGGGCCGGCGGACGTTGGCCTACGGGCCGGCCTTGCGCGTAAGGACTTGCGTGGCCGCTCGGCGAGACTCCGGGCTTGGCGGTGCCTCCGTAGGACTGGTTTATGCCCGATCCGCGCTCGATGAGCTCTTTCAGCTCGTCCGCATTGGACGAACGCTGCATTGCGGCTTCCAGTGTGATCTGACGTTTTTGATAGAGCGTCGCCAGCGCCTGGTTGAATGTCTGCATCCCGAATTTATCCTGACCGGTCTGCATCATCGAATAGATCTGATGGATCTTGTCTTCGCGGATAAGGTTGCGAATAGCAGAATTCGGTACCAATATCTCAAGCGCCATTACTCGGCCGTCTCCCGACGCCTTAGGCAGCAGCGCCTGACACATAATGCCTTCGAGCACCAGCGAGAGCTGCGTGCGAACCTGAGCCTGCTGCGCCGCAGGAAATACGTCGATGATACGATTGATCGTCGAATAGGCTGAATTCGTGTGCAAGGTCGCAAACGTTAAGTGACCTGTTTCCGAGATGCGCAGGGCCATTTCGATCGTTTCAAGGTCACGCATTTCACCGACGAGCACGACATCCGGGTCCTGGCGAAGTGCGGTTCTCAGAGCCGAACCGAACGTATGAGTGTCGGCGGCGACTTCACGTTGATTTACGACGCAGTTCTTGTGACCGTGAAGAAACTCGATCGGGTCCTCAATAGTTAAGATATGCTCATGCCGGTCAGTGTTGATCTTGTCTATCATCGACGCAAGCGTCGTCGATTTTCCCGAACCGGTCGGGCCCGTAACAAGTATCAACCCGCGCGGCTTTTTGCACATATCCGAAATGACGTTGGGCAGCCCAAGCGCCTCGAACGATTTGATCTCGTACGGAATAGCGCGAAACACGGCGCCGACCGCTCCGCGTTGGTTGAACAAGTTGGCACGAAAACGCGACATCCCCTTCAAACCGAATGAAAAGTCGAGTTCGAGATTTTCTTCGAACCTGTGCTTTTGCGCGTCGGTCAAAACTGAATATGCCAATCTTTTTGTGTCCGCCGGCGTAAGCTGAGGATATCCGGGAAGCGGAGCAAGATGTCCGTGAACGCGAACCTGAGGTGCGGAGTTCGTCGTAAGGTGAAGGTCCGAGCCGCCCGCTTCTGTCATTTTGCGAAGAAGGTCGGGCAGGCTGATCTGCGATTCGCTTGTGTTTTGCTGTTCGAAACTCATGATTGTTTTGATGGAGTCCAGGGGTTTCCGTCAGCGGCGGCTATTTGCGGGAAAGACGGGACCGCCGCTAACGGTTTGTACGGTTTGGGTTAATCTTCCTTGAGTGCAGCCCGTTGTGTCGGGCGTGGTATGGCTTGGAGCGAATTGATCACCTTTTCCGATTCTTCAGCAAGGCGTTCCGCCTCACTTGCTCCCGAGGTAGTAGCAACACTGTAGATTCGGCCGTTCGCTTCCGTAAAATAGAACATTCGCGAATTGACCTGTCCTCCGGCCTGTGATTGGGCAACGACGACGTAAACACTGCGGCCGCCGATCTCTTTTTGATAATCGTTTACGACCCAGCCGTTTTCGCGGATCATCCGGTCGATGACTTCGCGTCGAAGCGATGTCGTCGGAACACCGCCAACGGTTTTTACACGGCCATATCTTGATGCGTCATCCATGGCCGGCCCGACGACTGAGATAGAGGCCGATCCGATCTGAGCGCCCGCATTGTTGTCAACGCGGAACTGAAGCTCGCTGCTTGATGATGCACCTCGTTTCCAACTCACGGGTGCAGGCTGGCCTGACGGAAGCACGCCCGGTTGTTCCGCAGCAGTTTTTGCCGTTTTGGCGTCAGTCGCTTTTCCGGCATCGGCTGTCTTGCGTGCATTCGCAAGCCTTAGCTGATGCAGTCTTAATGCCCGACGGCGCGCAGCCATGGCACGTCTGCTTCGTTGACGTGCCCGATACTGCCGCCACCATGCCCTCGAATATTTCTTGTACCTTTTGTGATGCCTCTTATACTTCCGGTGCTTTCGCTGGCTGGCCTGGGCCGAATCCGTTGCCAGCGGAATGATCGTGCCGATGCCTATCAACAAAGCTAACGATAATGCGATTGCCCTAAATAGCATATTTCCTCCAAATTCTTACAATACCGTTTCCTTCACGACCTCTTCGATCGTTGTCAATCCATCCCGTATTTTGCACAGTCCCGATTCGCGCAAGGTTATCATTCCGAGCTCGATAGCCTTTCGCCGAAGCTCCATCGCGCTTGCCCCGATTATTATCAGCTCGCGAAGCTCCTCGGTAACTTCCATTACTTCGTATAGGCCGATCCGGCCTTTGTATCCCGTACCGTTGCATACCTTGCAGCCTTTGCCCTTATAGATCTTCAGCTTAGGCGCTTCTTCACGTGAAAATCCGATCTCGACCAGGCCTTCGACCGGCACATTAATTACTTCTTTGCAGTTTTTGCAGACCGTACGGATCAGCCTTTGTGCCTGGATAATGTTGACGCTTGTCGCAACAAGAAACGGTTCGATACCCATGTTCACGAGACGTGAGATCGTCGACGGAGCGTCGTTCGTGTGCAGTGTCGATAGCACAAGGTGGCCGGTCAACGCTGCCTTGATCGCGATCTCGGCCGTTTCAAAATCACGGATCTCACCGACGAGAATGATGTTCGGATCCTGACGCAGAAACGATCGAAGCGCGGCGGCAAAGTTAAGTCCGATCTGCTCCTTCATCTGCACCTGGTTGATGCCGAGCAGGTTGAATTCGACCGGGTCTTCGGCCGTCATTATGTTCGTTTCCGGCGTGTTCAGTGATTGCAAAGCCGAATACAGCGTGTTCGTTTTACCCGAACCCGTCGGGCCCGTGACCAGAACCATTCCGTACGGGTTGGCAATGTTGCGTTTGAACTTATCAAGGCTTTCCGGCTCGAAACCAAGCTTGGTCATATCGAGCATCAGCTTGTCTTTATCCAAAAGACGAAGCACAACCTTTTCGCCGAAAAGCGTGGGAAGAGTCGAGACGCGGAAATCCAACTCGCGCGAGCGGTTATCGACCTTTACCTTGATCTTGATGCGGCCGTCCTGTGGAAGCCGTTTTTCAGATATGTCCAGTTTGGACATGATCTTGAGACGTGAGATAAGCGGGTCGCGCATCTTCATCGGCGGATGCATCACGTCATACAAAACGCCGTCGATGCGGAACCGTATGCGAAAATCCTTTTCGTAAGGCTCAACGTGAATGTCCGACGCTCCGCGTCTGAGCGAATCGACAAGCAGGACATTCACCAAACGGACAACCGGTGCGTCCTCACTCGCTTTCGCCAGGGCCGCGAGGTCGATCTCTTCGTTGGTTTCGACGACCTCGAATTCTTCGCCGTCATGAGAGCCGAATTCAAATGTTTCGAGCGTCGAACCCGCAAGGTCTGCTTCGGAAAGCCTTTCCTGCCCGGCTCCATGACCGTTGCCGTTATTTGAAAATCCGTTCTTGCCGTTCTTTGCGGGTGTTTTCTCGGTTTCACCGGCAAAATCGGCATCAAAAATGTCTATCTGGTTCGACCCGCCGTAATATTTTCCAACCGCGCTCTGTATTGAGGTCTCGGAAGCTATGACCGGCTCGACGTTCAGTCCGGTCATGAACTTGATATCGTCCATCGCAAAGACATTCGTCGGATCGGCCATAGCGAGCGTCAACGACGCGCCCATCTTTGATATAGGCAAGATAGAATATTTCAGTGCGACTTCCTGTGAGATTAGCCTGATGACCTCCGGGTCGATGTGAAAGAGGTCGAGATTTATTGAAGGTATGCCGTATTGCCTCGAAAGCACCGAGGTGATCACGTCATCCGAGATCATCCCGAGCTTTACGAGGTTAGTACCTAAACGTCCGCCGTTCACGCGCTGATATTCCAGAACTTCGCGCAGTTGCTGCGACGTTATCAGGTTTTCGCGGACAAGAGTTTCCCCAAGTTTTGCTGACATTTTTCGCCTAAAAGTTGTTCCTATTATCTAAGGTCGGGTAATAGGATATTTTGAAGAAGTGTTTTGCTAAGTTCTATTTAAGTCTTACAGAGGGTGACTGGCCAACGACGTTGAACATCGTTGAAATCTAATAATAAGTGTTAAACTTCTGGCTGTCAAGGATTCTTTTTCCCGAAGCAGGGGCGGTCCGGGCTCACCGTGTACCAACTTAGTGCACGGCACGATTTTTGCTCTTTCAGAATTTTGAACTGATAACCGGATTTGTCCGCGAACTTACCCGTCTTAGCGGAAGGAACAGCATGAATTATGGCAAACACAGCAGCCGATGTTCTAGTTGAAACGATCATAAAATGGGGTGTCGATACGGTATTTGGCATTCCCGGCGACGGAATTAACGGCATAATGGAGGCGCTTCGCACGAGGCAGGACAAGGTGCGCTTTTTCCAGGTCCGGCACGAAGAGGCCGCCGCTTTCATGGCCTGCGCCTATGGAAAATACACCGGCAAACTCGGCTGTTGTCTGGCGACCTCAGGCCCGGGCGGCATTCATTTATTAAATGGTTTATATGATGCAAAGCTCGACCAATCGCCTGTTCTTGCCATCACCGGCCAAACATTTTCCGACCTGAAAGGCAGTCATTTTCAGCAGGAAGTAAATATGGTTCGGCTGTTCGACGATGTTGCGGTTTATAACGAAGAGGTCATAAATCCGAACCAGATCGAGATGCTTGCAAATGAGGCTTGCCGCCACGCGCTGAACCATCGCGGCGTCGCCCATATAACGTTTCCGGTCGATTATCAGGAAGTCGAACCGTCCGGCAAAACCTCTATGCACAAGGTCGAAGGTTCGTCCAACGGCCACTGGCGCGAACCAATAGCTGTTCCGCCGGTCGAGGACCTTCACGACGCGGCCGACATTCTTAATGCAGCGTTAAAACCTGTAATTCTCGTAGGTCAAGGTGCAAAAGGCGCAAGCCAGGAAGTAATTGAGATCGCTGAAAAACTCGGAGCGCCGATAGTAAAAGCTCTGTTGGGTAAAGAGGTTGTTCCGGACGACAATCCGCTGACGACAGGAGGTTTGGGGCTGCTGGGAACGACGCCTTCGCAGGAAGCAATGGAAAACGCCGACGCAATACTTATCATCGGCTCGTCGTTCCCATATATGGAGTATTTGCCGAAACCGGATGAGGCGCACGGCGTACAGATCGACGATAAGGCAGACCGCATCGGTCTTCGATTTCCGGTCGATGTCGGATTGGTCGGTGACGCCCGGCCGACGATAGCCGCGCTTTTGCCTTTTATCGAACGCAAGGAAGACCGCTCATTCCTGGAAACCGCTCAGGATGGAATGAAGGAATGGTGGGAGCTGATGGAAACCCGGGCGATGAGCGACCAGGTTCCGATAAAACCCGAGCGCGTTGCGTGGGAGTTGTCGCAGCTTGCGCCCGATGACGCTATAATCTCCGGCGATTCAGGAACCAATACAACATGGATCGCGCGGCAATTCAGGATTCGCGCAAACCAGAAATTCAGTTGCTCAGGTACGCTCGCGACTATGGCTCCCGGCCTGCCGTATTCCATCGCCGCGCAGATCGCGTTTCCAGAACGGCGCTCGATAGCCTTCGTCGGGGACGGCGCCTTCACGATGCTTATGGGCGAATTCGCAACCGCCGTAAAGTATAACCTGCCGATAGTCGTCGTGATCATTAAAAACAACACGCTCGGTCAGATAAAGTGGGAGCAGATCGTGTTTTTGGGTAATCCCGAATACGGCTGCGAGCTGCAGGAAATAAACTTTGCAAAATACGCCGAAGCGTGTGGAGGGGTCGGATTCACCGTCGAAAAAACCGAAGATATACGTCCCGCGCTGGAGCAGGCATTTGCAGCCGAAAAGCCCGCAGTTGTCGAGGTCTACGTTGATCCGTTCGAGCCGCCTATGCCGCCAAAGGTAACAGTAAAACAGACCTCGAAATTTGCTGAGGCATTAGTAAAGGGACAGCCAAACGGCGGCAAGATCGCGCTTACTTTATTTCGAGACAAATTGAATGAACTTTTTTGATTAGACATGGCCCTTCTCTCAACAATGCCCTTTCCACAAGCCGTTATCCCGCCGATGGCGAGCATTCGCCAAAGCCTTTCAGACAAACATATAAAAAACGTACGCGGTGAGCTCAAAAAAAAGCTTGTCGATTCAGGTTATACGGGCGCTATCGAGCCGCACGACCGGATCGCGATAACAGCCGGGAGCCGCGGCATGGGCGGGTTTGTCGAACTGCTTAAAGGCATCGTTGACGCGGTGAAATCAAAAGGCGGCGAACCTTTTCTGATCCCGGCAATGGGCAGCCACGGCGGCGCGACGGAAGCGGGGCAGGTCGAGATCCTTCATCGCCTTGGCGTACAAGAAGACGACATCGGAGCTGAGATCAAAGCGACGATGGCAACACACGCCCTCGGTAACGTGAAAACCGGCGCCATCGCTCATCTTGACGACATTGCGGCGAACTGCGACGGAATAATCGTCCTCGGCCGCACAAAAACGCATCCCGAAAATCGTGAGGGCATTGCATCGGGCTTGTTGAAAATGGTCACGGTCGGACTGGGCAAACAGGCCGGCGCGCAAGAGGCTCATACGCACGGCCTTTGGGATTCGGTACGCTACGTTCCGGAACTGACGATGAAAAAGGCAAAGATACTATGCGGCGTAGCCGTCGTCGAGAACGGATTTCATCAGCCTGTCGAGATCGAGGTCGTCGAACCAAAATACGATGCGTTCAAAGATTCTGACGAGCGCCTGCTAAAGGTCGCACGGCCGCACGTTGCGGACCTGCCGTTCCAGCAACTGGATCTTTTGATCGTTGACGAGCTTGGAAAGGATATTTCGGGCACCGGCATGGACCTGAATGTGATCGGAAGCTGGCGGATGAACGGCGGCAAACCGGAGCCTGATTTTCGCCGCATCGTTGTACTGTCGCTTACGCACGCGTCGCTCGGTAACGGCTTGGGAATAGGTCTTGCGGATTTTACAACTCAGCGATTCGTTGATGAATTCGATGCCGAAGTCACCTACGTCAACCTTCTTACCGCAACCGAACCTGACGTGATGAACACCAAAGAAGGGTTGTTGCCAATTGCGCTTGCCTCGGACAAAGATGCCATTGCGACCGCTCTGTTTTCGTCGCTCGCCTCGGCCGAGGGCCCGCGCGTTTGCCGAATAAGAAACACATCGCGGCTGGATCAATTTTGGGTTTCGCCCGCGGTTTTGGGTGAGCTTGAAAGGAGCGAAAAATTCAGCGTTGAATCCAAGCCCGAGCCGTTGAAATTTAACAAGAGCGGTAACCTGTTTTAGCGGGCGAGTGAGTGAGACCACGTTCGAACAAGGGAAAAATGTCAGAGACAAACAATTCATTAGTACAGATACAGATCAAAACACCGCCGACGCATATCGAGCATCGCCTCCAAACCGGCACGACACAACGCCTCTCTATTGACCGCAAGAATCTTAAAAAGGAGCTGGATCAACAGATAAAAGGTGAGGTACGCTTTGCCGAAGCCGACCGTGGCTTGTATGCGTCGGACGCGTCAAACTATCGCATGATCCCGCTCGGCGTCATCCTGCCCAAAGACGCAGAAGATGTGGAAAGAGCCGTCGCGATTTGCCGCAAATACGACGCGCCGATCTTTGCACGCGGCGGCGGTACCGGCATTCCCGGCCAGACGGTAAATAACGGCGTCCTGTTCGATTTTTCGAAATATATGAACAAGGTCATCGACCTTGATCCCGAAAAACAAACCGCACGGGTTCAGCCAGGTACGGTACTGGACACGCTTCGAGATGCGGCAGAAAAACATGAGCTGACGTTCGGCCCCGACCCCGCTACGCACAGCCGCTGTACACTCGGTGGCATGATCGGCAACAATTCGTGCGGCGTCCATTCGGTGATGGCGGGCGAAACGGTCGACAACGTTGATGAACTCGACGTCTTGCTCTATGACGGAACGCGAATGACCGTCGGCGAAACCACTGATGAAGAATTTGATCGCGTCATACGGGCCGGCGGCCGCAAAGCCGAGATCTATCGGGAACTTCGCGCCTTTCGCGACAAGCACGCCAATGCGATACGCAAGAATTTCCCCGATATCCCGCGGCGCGTTTCCGGTTATAACCTGCCCGCGCTTTTGCCCGAAAACAATTTTAATGTCGCCCGTGCACTGGTCGGCTCCGAATGTACCTGCGTGATAGTTCTCGAAGCAAAAGTCAGACTTGTTTACAGCCCGCCGGTTCGCTCGCTTTTGGTGATCGGCTACGAAAGCATTTTTGAGGCTGCCGATCACGTAACTGAGCCGCTTCCTTTTGACCCGATCGCTCTGGAAGCCCTCGACGACACCTTCATTTCAGATATGAAAAAGAAGGGTATGCATCCCGAACACCTCAATCTAATGCCCGAAGGAAAGGCGTGGCTTTTGGTCGAGTTCGGCGGTGAAACAAAGCAAGAATCCGATGCACGAGCCAAAAAGCTCATGGATCATCTTGCTGGCAATGGCAAACCGCCTGTCAAACTTTTCGACCAGCCTTCTGAGGAAAAGCTTGTCTGGTATCTCCGCGAAGAGGGCCTCGGCGCGACCGCAAAAATTCCGGGCGAACCCGACAATCACGAAGGCTGGGAAGATTCGTCCGTTCCTCCTGAAAACCTGGGCAGATACCTTCGCGATTTTCAAAAGCTTTTGGACAAATACGGCTATTATGGTGCGTTGTACGGACATTTCGGGCAAGGCTGTCTTCATACCCGTTTGAATTTCGATCTCGAAACCGCGGACGGCATTCGCGAATTCAAATCGTTTCTCGAAGAAGCATCCGATCTGGTAGTAAGCCACGGCGGCTCGCTCTCAGGCGAGCATGGCGACGGGCAGGCTCGCGGCGAATTATTGCCGAGAATGTTCGACGCGGAAATCATCGAGGCCTTTCGCGAATTCAAATCCATCTTCGACCCCGACTGGCGAATGAACCCGGGCAAGCTGATCGACCCGTACGCTGTTGACGAAAATTTGAGGCTCGGTACGCATTACAACCCTACGCCGCCGAAGACCCATTTTCAATTTCCCGACGATAATTTCAATTTTGCACAGGCCACCGAGCGGTGCGTCGGCGCGGGCGTTTGCCGGCAGCACGGCGGCGGCACGATGTGTCCGAGCTATATGGTCACGCTCGAAGAAAAGCACTCGACACGCGGCCGCGCTCGGCTTTTGGGCGAAATGATACGCGGCGAAACCATCTCGGACGGCTGGCATAGCGAAGCGGTGAAAGAAGCTCTTGATCTGTGTCTTGCATGCAAAGGATGTCGCGGCGAATGCCCCGTGCAGGTCGATATGGCGACCTACAAGGCCGAGTTTCTCTCGCATTATTACGAAAAGAAAACCCGGCCGCGAACAGCGTTGACAATGGGCCGGATCCACCGTTGGGCGCGGCTCGCGTCCTTGATGCCGGGCGTCGCAAATTTCTTCTCTCATACGCCGTTGCTCGAAAGCGCCGCGCGACTGATCGCCGATGTTCACCCAAACCGTTCGATTCCCAAATTTGCGCCCCAGTCCTTCAAAGGCTGGCTGCGCCAAAACAAAAATCCAAAACCCAGAACCCAAAATCCAAGATCCAAAGTGGTTCTCTGGCCCGACACCTTTAATAATTATTTTCATCCCGAAGTAGCTAAAGCCGCCTTGGCCGTTCTTGAAGCAGCCGGCTGCCGCGTGCTCGTGCCGAAGCGCGATCTGTGCTGCGGCCGGCCGCTGTACGACTGGGGGATGATCGACGGCGCAAAGCAAAATCTGCATGAGATCTTGGACACGCTGAAAGCCGAGATCGAAGAGGGAACGCCGGTCGTCGTGCTCGAACCGAGCTGCGCATCGGTCTTTAAGGAAGAGCTTGTAAATCTGTTCCCGAACGACGAAAACGCAAAACGCCTCGCCGCACAGACCTATCTGCTCGGCCAGTTTTTGCAGAAAAAGGTGCCAGATTTCGAGCTGCCAAAACTGAGGGCAAAAGCTCTGGTTCACGGTCATTGCCACCACAAATCGATCTTCAAAATGGACGACGATGAAGAGGTACTAAAGCGAATGGGCGTCGATTACACAATGCCCGAGACAGGTTGCTGCGGCATGGCAGGAGCCTTTGGCTTTGAAAAGGAGCATTACGATATCTCGATCAAATGCGGCGAACGCGTATTGCTGCCTGCTGTCCGTGAAGCCGAACAAGATCGTCTGATTATCACTGACGGGTTTAGCTGCAACGAGCAGATCACACAGACCACCGACCGGCGGGCGATGCATCTTGCGCAGGTAATTGAAATGGCGCTCGATCAGGATGGCAGTAACGACGGGTTTATTGAACAAGCATACTTAGCGCGGCATCGATCGAACGGAACATCATCGGCGGTGCAAAACGTGCTGCTCCTTGGCACCGGCGCCGCTTTGGCTGGAGCCGCTGCATGGGGATGGCAGCGATATTGTAAATGAGGCGATGCAGACGGCAATTTTAAGCGATTTGGGCGGACGCAAGTTCATACTCGTCTTTGAAACCGCTGACGAGGTCGTGTCCGGGCTATCGGATTTTGCGCGAGAGAACGACATCAAAACGGCGTTCTTTGCCGGCGTCGGCGCCTGCCAAAAAGTTACGCTGGGCTTTTTCGATCTGGAGAAAAAGGATTACGAAAAACGCGCGATCAATGAACAGGTAGAGGTAATGTCGATCATCGGCAACATAGCAATTTACGAAAACGAGCCGAAAATTCACGCGCACATTGTTATAGGCAAACGCGACTCAACAGCACACGGCGGTCATCTGATCGAAGCCGTCGTGCGTCCGACTCTCGAGATCCTTGTCACCGAATCGCCTTTAAAACTTATTCGAACGCTCGATGCCGAAACCAACTTGCCGCTGATCGATTTGAAGTGAGAGTTCCGGCATTAGCCACTAGAATTCTATCTCGCAACCCAATCAATGCTTTCCGAGACAAAACGAAACGAACTTAACCGACGGGCGTTAAAAGACGCTGGATTGGACGCAATGATATGCACTCTGCCGAGCAATATCCTGCTCTTGTCCGGTTACTGGCCGGTGATAGGAACGTCGATCGCTGTTTTTTCAGGAGATGAAGAAGTAACGCTGATCATTCCGGATGATGAGAAACAACTTGCCGGGGGCGGCCGGGCCGACAAGATCATAACCTTTCCAACCGGAAGTCTGACTGAACTGAAATCACTCACGCAGGCCGTCGAACCTGCTCTTGTAAAGATCGTCGCGAGACTTAAAAACGCAAAGATAGGTTTTGAAAACGGCCCGGCAAACGAACCCGTCTCGTACGCATCAATGAACCTTTACGGCGGCTCAATTAAAGGTCTGCTCCACTCCGCATTTTCGTCTGCCACATTGGTCCCGGCAGATGAAATTCTATCGCGCCTTCGCGCAGTTCTTACTCCCGGCGAGATCGACCGGACCCGAAAAGCGTGTTCGATCGCCGCAACTGCCTTTGCTGATGGTGTCACAAACATTCGCGAAGGAATGACCGAAAAGGAGGTCGCAGCGGCCTTTCGGCAAAAATTGAGTCTTACCGACGGTCGTTCGGACGGGTTTACATTTTGCATGTCCGGCAAAAATTCGTATGAGGCCTTTGCGGCATTTCAACTCACGCGGGAGCGTCATGTGCGGTCTGGCGATCTTGCGCTTGTGCACTGCAACTCGTACGTTAACGGTTTTTGGACGGACATTACGCGAACATACTGCATAGGTGAAGCCGACGAGAAAAAACAAAAAATGTACGAGGCCGTCTTTGCAGCGCTCGATGCGGCGATCGCCGCTGTTTCCCCTGGTGTAACGGCAGCCGCCGTCGACCGAGCTGCTCGTGAATTATTGGCCGAGCGCGGTTTCGCCTCGGAGTTCAAGCACGGACTTGGGCACGGCGTTGGCTTTAACGCCATCGATCACAATGCGCCACCGCGTCTTCATCCCGTTTCAACCGATAGACTCGAAACCGGCATGGTTTTTAATATCGAGCCTGCTATCTATATCGAGGGTTACGGCGGCATACGTCATTGCGATATGGTCGCTGTCAGGACGGGCGGCGCTGAGATCTTGACAGATTTTCAGCGCACCCCGGCGGAGATGGTCATCAAAATATAGGAGAATACGGATGAAAATTGTACAAGCTCTCTTCATTTCATTAATTTTACTCTCGGGCACAATAGCCGCGCAGGAGGTTGCCGCCGAAAAGCTTCAATCCCGTGCAACTGTTTCGCTCGTCGTCGAGATCGCACCACGATAAGCCCTGATACGCTTTATTGGCTTCGCTGCTGTTTTTTTATTTGGTCGATAAATGATTGGACGGTCGGAGCTTCGCTGCTGTCGGGAAACAGCCGCAAAAATTCCTGGTAGACCGCGATCGCCTCGTCAAATTTCTTTTGTCGCTCGTAAACGAGCCCAAGCAGTTGATAAAGGACGACTGAATCCGGAGCGCCCGATAACTGTTTCAGCGCAATTTTCAGATTCTTTGCCGCCTCTACGTAATTTGCCGCCTCATTTGCAAAATCTCCTGCGCTGCCGAACCCTTCGGCCTTGTCCTTATATAAGAGTCCAAGTCCCGTATAGGCTTCAGGCTCAAAGCCTTTTCCCTCCGAAATAGCTCGTTTGAACGCCGTGACCGCCTGTGTTTCCTCACCTGCTTCCCTGTGAATGCGTCCCTCGACCGCGGACGCTTCTGCGTTTGTTGGTTTAGTTCGGCGCAGATCGCGGACCGCCTTCAGAGCCTCGTCGTAATCTCCCGCGTCCGACAGCACCCGCGCAAGCCCGAGATACGCCTGCAAATATCCCGGTCGCAGTTTAATTGCATTTCTGTAGGCTTCAGCGGCTTTGTCGCGGTCAACAAGGGCCAACCGTTCGGCTTCCTGAAACGCAAGCTCCGCTTTGTCTGTTGTTCTTGTGAGCGCGACCTGAAATTCTCCGGAGTGCGTCGGAGACAGCAGCTTTGAAACCTCGCCAAAACCATCGCATCGAACACGCACCGTGTGCCGTCCGGGTGATAGCGAAGCGATCGTGAGTTTCCCATCGTTTGTCGTCTTCCCGAACCGCACGTCGTCTATCCAAACGGTCGCTGATGGTTCGGAAACTATCGTCACGGTACGCAGCTTTTCCGTCTGCGCCGCCAAACTGATGCCGCCCGCCGCAAATAGGCACAGCATCGAGACGCCAAAAACCAATCGTCGGGAAAGGGTCTCCATAATGTATGGTTGAATTTTATCAGAAAGCGAATCTTGTGAGTTTAAATTCTGAAAGTTTGAACCCCGCTCCTTTATCAACCAAGCCGGTGGCACGGGCTGCATCAGATAATAGTAGGCGGTGAGGTTTCCGCCCACAACCAACTCATTTAGCCCGCATTCCGCGATCCCAGATCGCGATCAAAACGTGGAACGTTCCACAACATCTCAAGCGCCGCATCAGCATTTGCACTACAAAACAAAAAGGACAAAGAACTTTAGTCCTTTATCCTTTGTACGTCTCTAAAAGTTGGTGCGGACGAGAAGAATCGAACTTCCACTGCCTCGCGGCAACAGGCTTCTGAGACCTGCGCGTCTACCAGTTCCGCCACGTCCGCATGTTCGAGCGAACTTTGATAATACGAATTCGACACAGGAAATTCAAGAAAGCAGCGGTGATTTGGTATATTTGAGAGCGTGCAGGAAAGTTTGCAAAGGAATCTCGATGAGGTTCTTGAACGAATTGAAAAGGCGGCACAGCGTGTCGGCAGAGATCCCGACGACGTAAAATTGATCGCCGTAAGCAAGACCCATCCGATAAAGGTCTTGCGCGCGGCTCTGGCAGCAGGCACCGCTGTTTTTGGCGAGAACAAGGTTCAGGAAGCTGAGTCGAAAATAGTTGAGATCGGCCGCGGCGTAGCGGAATGGCACCTGATCGGGCATCTGCAATCGAACAAGGTGAGAAAGGCCGTGCAGCTTTTTGACGTCGTTCAATCGCTCGATTCTGTCGAACTTGCGAAACGGCTTGAGCGTATTTGTATGGAAGAAAGCCGTGAAGAATTGACGGTTTTTGTTCAGGTTGATTTGGCGGGCGAAGAGACAAAATCGGGAATTGCGGAAAGCGACCTGCCTAAGCTGGTGGAATTTCTGAAAACGTGCAGATGCTTGAGATTTAGCGGCCTGATGATCGTTCCGCCGTATTTTGAAAACCCGGACGGTGTGCGGCCATATTTTCGGAAGCTGCGGGAAATGCGCGATAAGTTGTTGTCCCAAAATGCATTTGCAAACGGCGAAGGCGAACTTTCGATGGGGATGAGCCACGATTTTGAAATTGCGGTAGAAGAAGGTTCGACAGTTGTGCGGGTGGGAACCGCGATCTTTGGGGCAAGGAGTTATGTCTGATCTCAGGTGCAGCTGGTTATAACGTTGAATATTGATTTATAACGGCGGACCTTAGCGTTAATGCGAACAACCGGCTTAACGCTTTTTCGTACGGAAGGTATGTTAACTACAGTAATTTATCCGATCATCAGCCCCGTTGTCTGGATCGCGTTTCTCGTGTTCCTCACGCTTTTGATCCTGCGCCTCATATTCAATTACGCCGACCCGAATCCATTCGGTGCGGTTGGACGATTTGGCTTTAAAATTCGCAAAATTACAGAGCGTTTTGTTTATCCGGCAGCAAGGCTTTTGGCAAATTTCCGTGTTGACGTTCGGCTGGCGCCGATCGTCACGATGCTGATCGCGCTGATACTGACCTATTTTGCTTTATCGATCTTGTTCGAGACTTTTTTCGTGATCGAAAAGCTGCGGGAAAATACAGTTAATGGAAACGTCAAGGCCTTTATCGGCTTTGCGATCTATGCTGTGTTGGACGTGTTGATCCTCTTTATATTTATACGCTTTATATCGTCGTGGTTCGTTTTTGCGCGAAATACGTTTCTTGGGTTTGTTCGCCGCGTAACCGATCCGATCCTGTTGCCGGTTCAGAAACTGATTCCGCCGATCGGCATGTTCGATATCTCTGCGATGATCGTGCTGATATTGATCAGCCTGCTGCAGTCGGTTGTGCTTAGGATTTTTGTTTATTCCTGAAATGCGAAAGCCGCTTGCCGCGCACTGCCGACCTGCACCTAATCATCAGCGTCTTTTTCTTCGTCTTCTTTTTCTGGTTTCATCCCGGCCGTCATCACATCGAACGCGGGCAGCCGCGCGATCGCAGGCATCGATTCCTCGCCGCGAACCGAAAACCAGATTATTTCGTTTAATTCGCGCGGGTTCGCCATATCGGCGTGCGCAAGATCTTGCTCGCCCGTCAATTCCATGAACTTTTGCATCGCAGCTGACGGCCGTGCGGGCGGAAACAGATTGTCGAGAGCTACGGTAGGCAGTTGTGCGTTGTACGGTTCAAGATTCGGCGTTGTCGTGAAAATATCTATCGGCGTCGCATTTGCGTCGAGAAAATTCATCGGCGCGATGCCGAGACAGATCTCGATCGTCCGGATCAGGCTGACCGTGTTGTGATAATCGTGAATCAGAGCTCCGCGACGGTTGTACGCGGAGATCACTAATCCCGGCGAACGGTGAGCATCGACATGGTCCGGCCCGTCCTGAGCGTCGTCCTCGACGACAAAGATCGCCGTGTCCTTCCAGTACGGGCTTTTAGAAACCTCCTCAACCAGCCGGCCGAGCGCGTAATCATTTTCGGCAACAAAAAACTGCGGCGTCGGCATTGACCGGCTTAATCCGGCCGTATGGTCGTTTGGCAGCCGTACGATCGAGAGAGCCGGCATCCGGTCGCCTTTTCCCGCACTCAGATCTGCAACAAACCCCCGAAATTCGTCAAGCCAATCACCGAAACGCGAGCTGCCCCGAAATCGAGTATCTTCCTGAGCGGTCAATATCGCGGCATCCTTGACATTCTTTTCGAGTGCAGCCTTGTACGAATCCGGCGTCATAATGTCCGGCGAGTGGAGATCAAAATTGCGCAGTTTTGGCGAAAAATGTCCTTCGAGGGATTTCTTCGCCGCAAAAGCCGTTAGCGTTGGTGAAATATCAGGATATTTTTTCGGCTTGCGCTCGTTGACCTCTGTGACATCGTCCTGAGAAATGGTTGCGATGAATTCGCCATAATTGCGATAGGTTACCCCTGCGCGTTTTGCGGCGTCCCACAGGTACAGTGACTCGGGTTCGCCAATATCGCGGTCGCCGTTCAGGTACGGTACATATTTTTTTTGAAATCGGGCAAGGTCATCAGCCGTCGCCGGCAGGTCGAATACAGACGGCAGCGCGACGGGCGGCTGGTTTGCCGGCGGCTCGAACGATGGCAGGCGGTTAAAGCCTTCGTAATCGTAGGTGCGTCCACGTCGCGAATAATTCCATCGGAATGCCTTGTCGATATAATCGCTGGAAAACGCCGCGGTCGACCAGTTGTGCCCATCGGGGCTTGCCTCGGCGTTTACAAAGAAGCGGTCCAACAGGCCGAATCGTAACGCAAGCGCGCGTGCATTCGGCGTGATGTTTTGCGGTTCGCCGGTCGGCGATTTCGCGGCGTCGCCGGCGCCAAATATTGCTACAGACGGCGCTCCGTCAGCCGCTCGTCCGTCCCCGCTTGCCGTCAGGTCGCCAAAAACCTGATCGTACGTGCGGTTTTCGCGAATAATATAGATGACATGCTTGAAAGGCGACCCTTTGCCGCCGAAAATGTCTTTGTTTTCACGTCCGAGCAAGCCGTTGGTCCGCATCGCCTGCTGCGTATAGGCGTATAGCTGTGATTCACCCGGGCCATCGACCATGCTTATATTTCCCGAAACCACAGCAACGCTGTACTCGCCGCGTTTGCCCGGATACTGCTCATTCGGCATGTTCGGATAAAGACCAGTTTCATTGACCCGGTTGGATGAGTTTTCCACGCCGGTGCCTTTGCCGTTCGCGATAAAAACCCGCTTCCCGACCACAGCGACAGCCGATGGATAGTTGCCGGTCGGTATAAAACCCAAAAGCTTAGATCTGCGGGCGACGTTGATCACCGCAACCGTGTTCGAATGCGCGTTTGCGACATATAGCGTCTTTTCATCCTCGCTAAGGGCAATTCCCTCCGGACTCATTCCGTTTTGCGGCGCTTCATTTAGACGGACGTTGATCGTCTCTATAACCTTGTCAGTTCGGCTGTCGATCACGGAAACAGAATCCGCGTCCGAATTCACGACATACAGGCGAGTCTGCGAGCGGTTCAACAGCATTACTGTCGGGTGACGGCCGACCGCCGTGTATGTAACGCTGTTCTTTCCGCTTGGATCAACAACCGCGACTGAACCGTCTCCCCACAGCGAGACGTACGCTTTTGAAACCGCATTCCCCTTTGTTAAAAGCTTAATGTCGTACGGATAGACGAATTGCGATGAGCCGGCTCGCTGTAAGGAGACACGAGCAAGCTTTCGTGTGTCACGAATGTCTGATACGATGCCGAGATTGTCACCGAGATTGTTTGCCGAATAGATAGTCGTACCATCGGGGCTGACTGCGATTCCGGTCGGGTAAACTGCGGCCACGTTGCCATTGTAATTTGGCGATGGGGCGCTTTCGGCAAAAGCGCTTACGTCGATGAACGGCGCGTCAAATTTTTCGTCCGGTGCGTTCTTGGGCAAAAGCGGCTGTGCGGCTTTCGGATCAAAGCTCAAGATCCAGATCCTGTTCTCAAAACCGCCCGCAAGATAAAGGCGATAGGTGCCGTCCTCTTTTACACGCTCGTCAAATGCAAGACCGAAATTCGCGCTTTGCGGAGCAGGAAAATAGACGTTTTGCACCACTTTCGGTTCCGGTTTCAAGTTCAGGTCGATCACCGAGAGCGTCTGTTGCGCCTTGCTTCGCGAATTGAACAGCAATCCGTAACCGCTATTGACCGCTATAAGGAAACGTCCGCGTCCGTTCGGGCCGGTCTTGTCGGGCGTGCGGACAAAATTCATTGTCAACGGAGCAACGGCCGGCTGATCGGTTGCGGCGTCAAGTATCAATTTTCCCGCAGGCTTAAGCCGGTCGTTTTGAACATCGACGGCTGCGACATCGTCGTCGGCCTGTGACGTGAACCATTTGATCCCGAAACCGACGGCAAAAATGAACAAAACGACGGCGCCGATCAGCGCCGGAAGGCGGAGTTTGAATTTTTGCATTTAGAAGTTTCCTCTCGGACGCAAGCTCTGTACGGTTATAATAACTCA
>DATJGV010000089.1:0-4111 GCA_035494575.1 Pyrinomonadaceae bacterium
ATTTATGGTTGAAGAATTCGCGTTCGACAATACGGAAGAACGTCGCAAAAGCAGACAAAACGGCACAGGTTGGATAGAGGTTATCGTCGGTTCGATGTTCTCGGGGAAATCCGAAGAGCTTATCCGCCGCGTACGCCGGGCGCAGATCGCGCGGCAAAAAGTCCAGGTTTTTAAACCCCGCATCGACGACCGCTATTCTAAGGAAGAGATCGCTTCGCATTCGGGCCATACTCATTTTTCGCGGCCTGTAATGACCGCCGCCGAATTGCTTGAACACATCGAACCTGAAACCCAGGTCGTAGCTATAGACGAAGGCCAGTTCTTCGATATGGGGCTGATCCAGGCCGTAAACAAGCTCGCAAATTCGGGCAAGCGGGTGATAGTTGCCGGTCTTGATCAGGACTACACGGGAAAACCCTTCGAGCCGATGCCCCAGCTTTTGTCAGTTGCCGAATTTATCACAAAAACCCACGCCATCTGCGTCAAATGCGGAAGCACGGCAAACTATTCGCAGCGTACGGTCGAATCTGAGGAACGTGTCGAGGTCGGCGCAAGCGACAAATACGAAGCCCGCTGCCGCAAGTGCTTTGTGCCGCATTCGGACGCGCCGACGGTTGATTAAGGCCCAATCATCCAAGTAGTTCAAATTTCCTCCAACTTTTAGCTGGAGGATAACTAGGAGTTAAAGCGTGCCTTTAACCAAATCTAAGGAATTCGAACCTTCCTTATGCCTTAACTAAAGCAGATGCTCTTGTGCGACCCGCATCCTACCCGCTTCAGCCAGCGGCCACTCGTTGACCGCCAACCATTGAAAATAGATTTAAACTTCTCGCGATTAGCGCTATTATCACCGTATCGCAAACATCACTTGACCTCTCACTTTCCGAACATGCGGCCGTCGAAAGGGCCGAAAAGGAGTCGAAAAAATGAGTATTGAACAGAACACAGAGGTAGTGCAATCGGGATATGAAAAATTCAAAACCGGTGATATCGAAGGGTTGTTAAATCTATTTACCGACGACATCAGATGGACCGTCCCTGAGATCGAGAACGCTCCGTTCGCCGGGTCGCGCAAAGGAAAAGAAGCCGTTGCCCAATTTTTCCAACAACTCTCGGACGCCGAAGAAATTTCGCGGTTCGAGCCGCTCGAGTTTGTCGCGCAGGGCGAAAAAGTAGTCGTGCTTGGCGATTCGGCCGCCACCGTAAAGGCGACAGGCCGGAGTTACGAAACCGACTGGGTTCACGTTTTTCACATGAAGGACGGGAAGGTCCACGAATTTCAGGAATTTTTCGACAACGCCGCCGCGACAAAGGCATTTCAACTCGCCGCGGGAGCGTAAAGGTTTGGCGTATCCGTTTGATCTATTCGTGTTGTTTCGTGTTATTTCGTGGTTTCTTATTTATGTAAAAAGACCTGAAACCACTGATTTACACAAATCAACACGAATAAATCTGAATACTTTTTTCAGACAACCTTACTTCTCATTTCGCGATTTTCATCGAATACAGTATCGCCGGAAAATCGTCGCGGTGCTTCTCGAAATTACTGCCTTTCGTCGCTAGCATTATATTCAGTTGCTGGTTTTGTCCGAGGTGGTTTCGAAATGCGATCCACTGATGACGTCGCGCGCCGTCCTTGTCTTCCGGCATGGCCTCGACAAATTCAACACCTTTTATGCCGTCGATCTCGGTGTATTTTGCCGATTCGTACTTGCCCTGTTTGAGCATATCGAGCGAGCTGTCGTACGTTGCCTTGAGGCTCGTATCGGACGGGAAATTATCGGACATGACAGAGATCGATGCGATCAGCGACGCGTTGTCGGGTGCGTTGTAAAGAAGTTGTTCCTTTTTAACATCCGTCTTTTTCCAGTCTTTAGGCAGCTTCCACGTGATCTGCTGATCGTCCCATTTCATTTCGACGCCGTTGTCCTGGATCGCCTTCTGCGCCGGCGTCAGAGTCGGAGGTTCCGCCTTAGCGTCCGACGAACCGGACGTTTTTGAAGAATTTGAACCTGAATTCGAACCCCCCTTGCTCTGCAGCTCTTTAAGCTTTTCGCCCAGCCCGCAAAATGTCATCGCAAAAAATAGCAATCCAACCAAAATCACTGATCTCATTATCTGTCCTCCGGTGTGAAAGTATGAAAAGCGAAGATATTGTTACTCTAAAACTATGCAAAATCAATTCCGAACAGAATTTTAGCGGTTTAATAGACATTCCCATCGGTTAAAAAGGTTAGTCACAAAACGAAGTTGTCTGAAAAAGGGATTTTTCTGTGTCTTCGTTTGGTGAATTCTGTGTTCCGTTCTTGTTCCGTGTGTTTCGTGGTTGAAAAATACGTTGCCACGGAAGACACGGAACAAAACCGAAACCTCCAGACCAAACCTCCGCTTTCGGACATGCTGAGGGTGGTAGAAGTCAGAATGACCTGCTTGAGAAGCTCTCGGATTTTTCCAAAACCAAAATCTTGCAGTTACGAGATTTGCTATACTAACAAAACTCATTATGCACACTCCACAGCTTTTTGGGGATCTGCTTGTGATCCTGTTGGTATCAGTCCCTGTCGCGTTCGTTTGTTTGCGGCTTAAGTTACCGCTGCTCGTCGGACTGATGCTGACCGGCATCGCGATCGGCCCGTATGGGCTCGGCCTGGTGACGGAGGTCGAGGGGATCGAGGTTCTGGCTGAGATCGGCGTAATGTTGCTGCTGTTTACCATTGGGCTCGAATTCTCGCTTCGCCGGCTCGGTGAAATGAAACGCCTCGTGCTGATCGGCGGAGGGTTGCAGGTGGGCGTTACGGTTGCGGCAACGGCGGCGATCGCCGTTCTGTTCGGCCGCAGCATAAATCAGTCGATCTTCTTCGGATTCCTTGTCGCGTTGTCGAGCACAGCTATTGTTTTGAAAAGTTATTCAGAACGGAACGAGGTTGACGCTCCGCACGGACGGGCCGGCATCGGAATTTTGCTTTTTCAGGACATCAGCATCGTCCTGATGATACTGCTGGTACCGGTGCTGGGTGGGGGCGAGGACATCGTTTCGTTCACCCAAATAATAATAAATTTGAGCATTTCGCTGTTCGCCCTAATTGTTATCGTTCTCTTGGCATGGTTGATCCTGCCGAGGTTTCTAAAACGCGTCGTTCAACTTCGCAGCCCTGAGGTCTTCCTGCTGACGGCCGTACTCTTTTTTCTCGGAATGTCTTGGGTGACGTCACATTTTGGCCTCTCGCTCGCGATAGGTGCGTTCATCGCCGGAATGGTGTTGGCGGACACCGATTATAACCATCAGGTGACGGCCGAGATCCTTCCGTTCCGCGACGTTTTTAACAGCGTGTTTTTCGTTTCGATCGGCATGCTGCTCTCACTGCAATCTCTTGTGCAAAATATCGGCTGGGTTGCTGTTTTGGTCGTCGGTTTGATCGTCGGCAAGGCACTCATCGTTTGGGGGATCGTCAAAATTCTCGGCTTTCCGCAGCGAATCGCAGTGATGACCGGCGTTGGCCTTGCACAAATTGGCGAATTTTCATTTGTTCTTGCAAAGGTCGGTCGCGAAAGCGCCCTTTTACCCGATTCGGATTATCAAAGCTTTCTAGCGGCGTCGATTATTTCAATGATCGCAACGCCGTTTCTCATCGCGGCCGCACCTAAGATCGGCTACTTTGTCCAATCGCTGTTTTCAGACGGCAGCGCGGGTGAGCTTGAAAATAATTCCGGGGACGAAGAAATTCACCTCACTTCGAGCGGCGGATTGAACCAGCATGTGATCATCGTCGGATACGGATTAAACGGCAGGAACCTTGCACGCGTGCTGCGGACGGTCGGAGTGCCTTATACGATCCTCGAAGCAAATGCCGTTGTCGTTCGGCAGGCAAAAGACAAAGGCGAAAAAATTAACTTCGGCGATGCGACGCGGCGTGAGGTTTTGATGCACGCCGGGATAGAGAATGCGTGGGTGTTGGTGTTAGCTCTATCCGACGCGGCTGCCGCACGGCGAACCGTTTCGCAGGCGCGGCTGATGAACAACAAACTCCACATCGTCGTTCGGACGCGTTACACCGCCGAGATCACCGAGCTGCTCGAGCTCGGTGCGAACGAGGTCATCCCGGAGGAATTT
>DATJGV010000090.1:0-5837 GCA_035494575.1 Pyrinomonadaceae bacterium
CGACAGCCCATTCGTCGGAAAGGTCTGCCAGGTGCTCGACACGGTTTATGTCAGCAGCCTTTTGTTCGGCACCGACCGCGAATACGTCGATCAGGCATATCAAAAAACGGAACTGGCGGACGCGGACGTAACGTTTGTCGACGTGAGCAACGACACGCCCCCGCTCGAGTATCCCGAAGGATATTTTGCACTTGCAAATCCCGGACAGGCGTCTCCGTTCGAGCAGGTGAATGACCCGCTGGCCGGATATAATCCGAGCAATTTTCCGCCCGTTGGTCAGGTTCCGCCTGCGCCTCAGGACAATCTGCTAAATCAGCCGCAGAATCTGCCAAAACCGAACCCGAATGCGGTAACCGGGCCGCTACCTTCGTTCGACAACGACAATACTGAGGTTGCGGTCAACCCGAAGAAAGGCCGAGGCGGCAAGATAAAAGTTCCGGATGCTAATTCGAATACTGAAACGCCTAAAACCGCCGAACCGGCGCCGACACCGTTGAGCAGCGATGCCGTGACTTCGCTTGAGATAAATAAAAAACCATTGACCGATTTTGCGGACAGCGTTTTGGCTCAGTGGTCGGCGAACCAGATAGATTTTAATCAGCCTTTCACTGTCGTCCTGAACGGCGTGTTGACGAACGACGGAAAGCTTGACCGCGACAAATCGAAATTCGATCCATCCAAACAAAAGGGCGATCAGAAAATGATCGACCTGGCGAAAGCAGCTCTCGAAGCGGTCGGCGACAGCGGATTTTTGACATATCTGCGTTCGCTCGACGTGGAAAAGGTCGACATAACGCTGACGCAGGACGATAAGCAGATAACGGCGGTCGTCTCGTCGGGCCAGAAAACCGCAGACCGCGCAAAAACGATATCCAGCGGTATGAACACCTATCTGATGATAGGCAAGGCGACGGCGAAAAACCCGAGCGACGAACGAACGCTGCTGGACGGAGCAAAGGTCACGACGGATGGCAAAAATTTTGTATTAAATTTTGCTATTCCAAAAGATGTTGCGCAAGAGATGATCAATCGCAAGCTGAAGGAAGCGCAAGCGAAAAAACAACAGCAAATGCAGCAGCCGAACAGCAGCGACCCCAGCAACAAACCGGGGCAGAATTTAGGCGAATAAAGCGATTGTTGCAAAAGCCCGCACGTAAGTAAGACGAAACTGGCAACTTGAAGCATGACAAAAAGCAAAAACCACAATTCGATAATCTTCCTGACGACACTGGGCGTGTATCTCGGCCTGGTGCTCGCGGGCGGAGCTTCGTCGCAGGTTTTTGCTCATACCGCGCTCACCCGAAATTTCGATATTCAGGACGAAATCGAGTTCAAGGACGATCTGGATACGAAGCCCGATGACGAGCGGTCGTCGCTTCCCGAGTCGGTTCAGGTTTACCTTGAAGATGTCGAGCAGTTTCTGGCGTCGCTCCAGGATCTCAGTAGAAAGGGCAGATTTGATCTAAACCTTGATGCCTTTGAGGTTGCACAGGGTTCTTCGCTGCCATGTACAGCGGGGAACAGTGTCGGCAGTTATACTGCGGAAAAATTTGAAAATCGCAACGCCGCGTTGGACCCCGTACTCGGACGCTTCAGCAAACGGCTTTATTACGGCTACTCCCTTTTCGATTGCGTGCCGAGCACGAAATTTCAGGGCAAGCAGTCGGCCGATTCTCGCTTCGACTTCAAACTGAACGGATCCGGCTTTTCGCTCGAAGTTACGGTGAAAAAAAGTTCACCACAGTCAGCGTTCCTGATGCTCGGACCCCTCGGACAAACATTCAAATTGTTCAGGACTAATGACGCGTCCACGATCAGGAACAGAATAATCGAAAATACCACTTTTCGATCCGAGAACGACCAGGTTTTCGTCGTTACCAGACTTCCCCGCGGCTCACTCGAATCGCTGCTCGCTATGAACGCACAGTAGCGGCGAGCGAATCGATATTTCAATTCTTTCATTTTCCAACTCGCCATAATTTTAGGGTATTTTGCTGTAAGAGTTGCGTCTTTGGACGCGATGATGCAATCTGATTGATTGCTTTGCATGAATTTACGCGGAGGCGCGTAACTCTTACCACGAGGAAAACATGGCTGTTAACAGTTTTGCAGATAAATTTGTAAAGAAACTATTTGGTACGAGCAGTAATATCTTTTTGAAAAAGATCAGGCCGCTCGTCGATGAGATCAACGGTCTTGAACCGTCGATCGAAAAACTTTCGGACGACGAGCTCAAGGCTCAGACGCCTAAATTCAAAGAGCAGATCGAACGCGCGCTCGAGGGCATCGACGACAAGGTCGAGCGTCGCAAGGCCGAGCAGGAAATACTGCATAAGCTTCTCCCCGAAGCGTTCGCAACCGTCCGCGAGGCGTCGAAACGCGTTCTCGGAATGCGGCATTTTGATGTGCAGCTGATCGGCGGCATCGCCCTGCACCAGGGACGCATCGCCGAGATGCGAACGGGTGAAGGTAAAACGCTGGTCGCAACGCTGCCGTCGTATCTCAACGGCCTTACGGGACGCGGCGTGCACGTCGTTACGGTAAACGATTATCTCGCCTCGCGCGACGCCGAGTGGATGGGCAAGATCCACCAGTTCCTGGGCCTGACGGTCGGCTGCATTCAGAACGATATGGACGATGTCGAGCGCAAAGACGCCTACGCGTGCTCGATCACATACGGAACGAACAACGAATTCGGCTTTGATTACCTGCGCGACAATATGAAGTTCGATGTCGAATCGCTCGTACAGCCGGATCATTATTTTGCGATCGTTGACGAGGTCGATTCGATCCTCATTGACGAAGCTCGTACGCCGCTCATCATTTCGGGTGCTTCGGACGAGGCGACCGACAAATATTACACGGCGAACCAGATCATTCCGCAGCTCGAAAAAGGAAGTAAGGACGAGGAAACCAAGGTCACGACGGGTGATTATCTTGTCGATGAGAAAAACCATTCGGCAGTGCTTACCGAACAGGGCGTAGCAAAAGCCGAACGACTGCTGGGAGTTTCGAATCTTTACGATCCCGGCAATATGGAGATGCTGCACTGCGTCGAACAGGCGCTCAAAGCACACACGCTCTATAAACTCGACCACCATTACGTTGTGCAGGACGGCGAAGTAATCATCGTTGATGATTTTACCGGACGTCTGATGCAGGGACGCCGCTGGTCGGATGGCCTGCACCAGGCTGTCGAAGCAAAAGAAGGCGTAAAGATCGAACGCGAAAACCAGACGCTTGCGACCATCACGCTGCAAAATTATTTCCGAATGTACGAAAAGCTTTCGGGAATGACCGGCACGGCCGAGACCGAGGCTGAAGAGTTTGGCGAGACATACAACATCGACGTTGTCGTGATACCGACCAACCGCGCGATGGTCCGTAAGGACACCTCGGATGTTATCTATCGCACGCTGCCCGAAAAATGGGACGCCGTTGTTGACGAGATCAAGGAGCTGCACGCAAAAGGCCAGCCCGTGCTGGTCGGTACTGTGTCGGTCGAAAATTCGGAACTCATCGCCGGCAAGCTAAAGGCGGTGGGAATTCCGCACAATGTTCTTAACGCAAAATATCACGAACGCGAGGCCGAGATCATCGCGCAGGCGGGCCGCAAAGGCGCGGTCACCATCGCGACGAACATGGCCGGTCGCGGTACCGACATTTTGCTCGGCGGCAATCCGGAATTCCTCGCGAACGATTATCTCAAACGGATGGAAATTAATCCGGATGAGGCCGCGCCCGAACAGTTCGAAGAGCAGCTTAAAAAGGCGAAAGCCGTCGTCGCCGACGAAGCCAAAGAAGTGATCGCCGCAGGCGGTTTGCACATACTCGGCACCGAGCGGCACGAGTCACGCCGTATCGACAACCAGCTTCGCGGGCGCGCGGGACGCCAGGGTGACCCGGGTTCGTCGCGGTTCGTTCTTTCGCTGGAAGACGATCTGATGCGGATCTTCGCGGGCGACAAGGTCCGCTCGATGATGGAGTGGCTCGGCATGGAAAAAGGTGTTGCGATCGAATCGCGCACGGTGTCGAAACAGATCGAGCGTGCGCAAAAAGCGGTCGAGGCACGTAACTTTGAAACGCGCAAACACGTTCTGAAATACGACGACGTGATGAACCGCCAGCGCGAAACAATTTACGGCCTGCGTCGGCAGTTGATGTTCGAACCCGAACATCGCGAATACCTGCTCGGCGAAACCGGAGTTGCAAAAGACCTGCTGGGCGACCTGACGCACAGCTTTCTCAGCTCGGAAATTTCACCGGACGAGTGGGACATCGATACGTATGCGGCTGAGATCGAAAGCATCTATGCTGTCGATCCCGCAAAGGACGCCGGAATCGATTTCAAACGGATGAGCCCGACAGAGATCGAAGAAGCGATCTGGAAAAAGGCGATCGCAAATTACGAGGAGAAAGAAAAACTCGCAGGCGCAGAATCGTTGCGTGCGTACGAGCGATACATAATGCTCAACATTATCGATTCGCAGTGGAAGGATCACCTGCTTTCTATCGACCACGTAAAACAGGGCATCGGCCTCGTCGGTTACGGCCAGAAAGATCCGCTTGTCGAATACAAAAAACAGTCGTTCGATATGTTTCAGGACATGCTCGACCGCATTGACACGAACACGACGAAAGCGTTGTTCAATCTTGAGATAGTGACCCGCGACGAACAAGAGGAACGCGAGCGGCTCGAACGATTGGAGATGCAGCGTGCCCGCCGACAGGCCGCGGGAATGGCATTTACCGGCGCGATGGCAACAGCCGACGCCGCCGGCGCCGAAGCCGCACGGCACACGCCTTACGTCCGCGACACTCCGAGAATGAAACCGAATGACCCGTGCTATTGCGGATCAGGCAAGAAGTTTAAGAAGTGCCACGGCGCGGGAGCTTAAAGCTCGGTTTGATCTGCTATTAGTCTGACGTATTATTTTGGACCTCGGATCTTTCAATGCCGAGGTCCTTTTTTAACCTATGGCGTTTTCGCTACTTCCGGTTGTGACGGAATTATGGAGCCGGCGGTTGCCCACGCCTGCCAACGCCCGTCGCGTTTGACCCAGGTATCGGTAAATCGCACCTTACGATCATACGCAACGCCCTTTTCGTCTTTTCCTTTTGTTCGAAATATACCGGTCACTATGGCCGTGTTCCCCTCCATGCGAATATCCATGTCGGATGTTTCGGTTAACTCCAGGTTTCCCTTGTCGTTCATGGTATCCGCAATGTCCTCTGCCTTGTTCGACAGTTTTCCGGTCATCGAGCTTACGCTGGAAAAGTCGGCAGCATAGTTCTTTTCGAACCAGGTCTTATCGCGTTTTGGTCCGGCATCGTTCCAATCTTGTTCCAGATACCAGAGAACGGTGTAGTCATCAAGACCGCCGCCGGCATTGCTAACCACCTGCCACTTGCCGCCGCGCTTTTCGAGAAAATGAACGCTGCGTGTGTAAAAGGTTTCAGCCTTACCGCCTTCGCCGACCGGCGTCCAAATTGTGTTGCGATGCGTAATCGTCCCCGTCGTTGGCGTACACGAGATCATGTAGTGATCGTACGTGACCTTATTAGCCCCGGCCGGATTGGCTTTATCACGTTCAAATGTTTTCATGGTGGCGTCGATTGTCGCAGCCTTTCCAAGCATCCCGGGCAATCCGACATAATCATCGGCGTAAATATTCATCAGCGCGGCCCTGTCGCCGGTTTCGCCGGCAGCACCCCAAGCCCGGTCAAAGGCTTCAAGCGCCGCTTTGTCAGTGGCGGAGCACTCGGCAAATGCCGTAATGCACAGCGCGGCGGATAACATCGCTGCAAAAAAAGCTCGTTTCATATTTTTCTCCTTA
>DATJGV010000091.1:0-2955 GCA_035494575.1 Pyrinomonadaceae bacterium
GAATTTTTTGGTTCTATTCTTGATCGTCCAACTGCCGTTTTTGGTTTCCATAAATACAAAATGCCCCTTGCCTGTGTTTTCTATAATTTAGCAAGACTCAAGGTTCAGGGAAACGCAAAATTTCGTCGGCCTGTGGAAAAAACTTCTTGTAATTTATTAACTGTTACTGTATAAATGTAAGCGGACAAACCATTTCTTCTGTCTTAAAATCACGGTTCAATTGGAGGTAAGATGAAGCTAACAAGAGGTTTAGTAGGCTTAATTCTCAGCTTTTCTCTCGCATTTATATCATTTTTAACCCTTCCCCAACGTCCTGTGACCGCTCAGGAACAGAATGCCGCATTGCAGCGAGGCTATCGCACCGGGTATTCGGACGGTTACATGTCCGGCTATCGCGACGTACTCGACAATGTGGCGAAAGATTTTGCATCGCACAGCGAATATACCGAGGCCAGCCGGGCTTACAGCAAGGATTACGGCTCGATCGAAGACTACCGCGACGGCTATCAGCAGGGTTTCGAATCTGGTTACGGCACCGGTTACGATAAGAAAACATTTGACGCCGCCGTTCCGTCGCAGCTAGCTCGGCGCGCAACAACCGCTCCGGCAGCGCAAAATGGATCGGAGAGCAATGCTGCTTCGCCGCTCCCGCCGGCTCAGGAGAGCATTTCGCAGCCCGCCGACACTGCACAGGCAAGCGATTCTACGACCCAGCCGGTCAGCTACAGATCGACCGATGCGATGATAATCATTCCCGCTGATACCGAGCTGATCGTCGAATTACAGGACGATATCGGCACGGAACGCAGCAAAGAAGGCGACAAATTTACGGCAAAGATCGTGTCGCCCGTCGAGATCGCCGGAGCAACGATCGAGGGCCGTGTCGCAAAGATCCAAAAACCGGGACGAATCAAGAAACGTTCCGAACTGAGCTTTTCGTTTGACCGCATAGTGCTCAACCAGAATCGCTGGAGCAATTTTAACGCTGTTTTGACCGAGGTTTTGCCAGTCAAAGGTGACAATGTTCGCCGCGTCGACGATGAGGGAACCGCCGTTGGCAAAAGCACTGTTAAGGGCGACACGATAACCATCGGCGGAGCAACCGGGACCGGCCTTGTCGTTGGTGCGATCGCAGGCGGTCCGGTCGGAGCTGCCGTCGGGGCCGGCGTTGGTGCGGCGTTCGGTGTCGGAGCGGTGGTGATCGACCGCGGAAAACATATAAATCTCGCGAAAAACCAGCAGCTTCGCATAAAGACCTCGTACGAGACCAAGATCAGATAGTTACCCGGCGACGAGCACGATCCGGAATTTATTACACGGCATTTTTCTCGGCGGCGTCGGCGTTTGACATACAGTTGAACGCGGAGGCCGCCGAAGTTTTTGCGCGCACGGGAGCCTAAACTTATTGCATTCAGACTCAAGGGCCGCGTCGATGTGTTGTAAGTAAAATATTGTTTCTTGAACCTGGATCAAATTCGTGGATAATTTTTTTATGGTCGTCGCGCTACTCACGGATTTCGGAACACAGGACTACTTCGTCGCCGCGATGAAGGGCGTTATTCTTTCGATAAATCCCGATGCAAAAATTATCGATGTAACACACGAGATCCCACCGCAAGACATCGCATCAGCGGCCTTTGTCTTAAAGGCTTGCTACAGAGATTTTCCGCGCGATACGATCTTTGTTTGCGTGGTGGATCCGGGCGTTGGATCCGAACGCCGTGCGATCGTCGTTGAAACCGAAGACTACAAATTCGTAGCTCCCGACAACGGCCTTCTAGATCCGGTCTTGTTGAAATCGGATAGTTTCAAAGCATTTTCGATCACAAACCGAAAATATATGCGATCCGAGGTAAGTAACACGTTTCACGGCCGTGATACTTTCGCTCCGGCTGCGGGACATCTTTCAACAGGTGTCGATGCGGCCGAATTTGGCGGGCAGATAAACCTGACCGTTAAGAACATACCGACACCGGTAACCATTAATGGACAAAGAGACGCACGCGTTATTCATATCGATCATTTCGGGAATCTCGTGACGGATATTTCCAACAACGAACTGCCGGACCGCTTTGAACTGGAAATGTCCGCCACAACCGTTTCGAATTTGTATGACTTCTTCGCTCAGGCCGACCTCGGCGAGCTTTTCGCGATAAAGGGCAGCTCAGGATATGTCGAGATCGCTGTTCGTGAGGGTTCGGCGGCGGATAAACTAAAGGTAAAGCGCGGCGACCGCATAGTGGTCAGGCCGCACGAATAGAACCGCTTTTTCAATGTACCGGAGTTTCTTTAAGAGATATTTTGACTGCGCCGTTGCGGCTATCGCACTCGCTTTATTTTCACCGCTTATGGCGGTCGTCGCAATTTTGATCAAGCTTGAGGACGGAGGCGATATCCTGTTTCGGCAAATTCGCGTCGGGAAGAACGGCGAGGAATTCAAATGTTTCAAATTTCGCAGCATGGCTATGCACGCCGAAAATCTGCCCTCGGGCGAAGCTGCAAATATGCCGATCACGCGAATCGGCCGGTTGATACGGCGTACGAGCATCGACGAGCTTCCGCAGCTTTTCAGCGTGCTTCGCGGCGACATGAGCATCGTTGGGCCGCGGCCGCCGGTACCGTCGCAGGTCGGACTGTGCTCCCTGCGACAAAGCAACGGTTCGATAAAATGTTTGCCGGGAATGACCGGACTTGCGCAGATAAACGGCTACAATGGCATGCCCGACCTAGAAAAGGCAGAGTTTGACGGCGAGTATGCGCGAAAAATGTCCCTTGCAACAGATCTGAAGATCATTTTGCGTACGTTCAGTTACTTTTTTAGAGAACCGCCTGTTTACTAGAGACATGCGGCAAGAATTCGCTTGCAGGGAAGCGGCAAATGCATTCTTTTGGCCAACGCTTGTCAGCCAAACCTCTGTTAGATAGAATTAAATGTTGGAAAGAAATACAATAGAA
>DATJGV010000092.1:0-11072 GCA_035494575.1 Pyrinomonadaceae bacterium
GCGTGAGCTCGGAACTTAAAAAAGGAGGAGACCATGAAATTCACGAAATTATCGTTTTTATTCATTGCCTTGGCCGCTGTTTCTGCTTGTACCCCGGCCACAAACACAAATGGATCGAATGCTGCAAATATCGGCGCGGCAAATTCTGCTGCATCACCGGAAAAGCAAGTTTTGACTGAAGTCGAGCGGCCGCAAAAAATAAAAGAGATGATGGCGGCCCGCGGCCAGCAGGACGAGGCCAAACCAACTCTGAAAATCCTGGAGCCAAAAGCGGATTCTACCGTTACAAATTCGACCGTTAAGGTGAAACTCGCCCTTTCGGGTGATCTGAAAGGCTATAAGCCGATGATGGACGAGGCGACACACACAGGCAACCATATACATGTGATTCTCGACAATCAGCCATACGAAGCCTATTACAACCTCGATCAGGAATTTGAGCTTCGAAATGTTAACGACGGCGAACACACTCTCCGTGTTTTTCCGTCACGGCCCTGGCACGAAAGCTACAAGAACGACGGAGCGTTTCAGATGGTGAAATTCACCGTCAAAAACGGCGGTGCCGACGCAAATAAACCGACAACGACAAATTCGGGAAACACGATGGCGAACGCTAAACCGTCTGGCGCAAATTCGGCTGCAAACACCTCGGCCACGCCCGAGGGCAAAGACATGAAACCGTCCGAAGGCGGCAACGTTGACGCTAAAAAGCCGCTGCTGACATACAGCCGGCCGAAGGGCGAATACAAGGGAGCCGATGCCGACGCGATAATGATCGATTTCTGGCTGTTGAATGCGAAACTGACCGGTGATGGCGGCGAATACCGAGTTCGCTATTCGGTTGACGGCGGGGAACCGAAATTTATCGAAAAATGGGGCCCGATCTGGCTTTCAGGATGGACAAACGGAATGCACAGCATAAAGCTCGAACTCGTAGACAAGGACGGTAACGTCGTGGACAACGGCGGATACAACTCGACGACGCGGGAGATTACCGTAACTAAATAAGTCCAACAAACTTTAGTTTATTGAACAATAATCCGGCCCAATCCATGATCGGCTTGGGTCTTTATTATGTAAAAACCCGCGCGTAAACAACGGGCGAAATGTTCGACGTTGAAAATTCACCCTTGCTACGCGTGGGCTTTTGCAACGGAGTTAGCTATGAACTGGATATATCTATTTATCGCAGGAATCCTCGAGGTCGGTTGGGCGGTCGGGTTGAAATATACCGAGGGTTGGTCCCGTTTGGTGCCGAGCGCTTTGACTGCTCTCGGTATGATCGCAAGCTTTTATTTTCTATCGCTCGCGTTAAAGACCTTGCCGATCGGAACTGCATACGCTGTTTGGACAGGAATCGGAACGGTCGGAGCCGCGATGCTTGGAATGCTTTTGTTCGACGAACCGCGTGATATCGCGCGCGTTCTGTGCATTTTGTTGATCGTTGCCGGAATCGCCGGGCTGAAACTCACATCGGCGCAATGAAAACCATCGCTATTTTGTAATAGAATTGAAGGGTTTTATTCAGCTAAATTTTAATACTATTTTTGGAGCTTAATATTTTATGCGACGCTATACGACATCGTGGTTCAGCCACAATCTTGGAATGGAGATGCCGCTGGTCGCCTATGGGCACGCCGGATTCCCGCTTTTGATGTTTCCGACGGCGGCGGCTGACTATCTCGAATACGAACGATTTTACTTGATAGATGCGATCAGGGATTTTATCGAGAACGGTCAGATCCGGGCCTATTCGATCAATTCTGTAAACCGTTACAGCCTGCTAAACAAAGAATCCCATCCGGCGTGGAAAGTCGAGATGCTGACGCGATACGACAGGTACATCATGGAAGAGGTTTTGCCTTTGATCCGCAATGAGTGCGGCCAGGATTCAAAACCGCTGACCACCGGTGCTTCGCTCGGTGCATTTCTCGCCGTTAATACCTATTTCAAGCATTCCGATAATTTCCGCGGCGTTATTGCGATGAGCGGCAGCTACGATATCTACAATTATCTCGAAAATTACTACGACGACAACGTGTACTTCAACAACCCGATGATGTATATGAAGAACCTCAATGACGATTACCACTTGCCGTGCCTGCAACAGGCCGATTCCATCGTACTCGTGACCGGCCAAGGCTCATTCGAGGCGCCCGACCGCAGCCGCGAATTCTCAGCCCTTCTCAATTCAAAAGGCATCCCCCACGTTCTGGATGTCTGGGGACACGACGTCAACCACGACTGGGTCTGGTGGCGGAAGATGTTGCCCCATTATCTCGGCAAATTCGTTGGCTAGACTTGCGACACGGAGAAGGGTTCTTCGAGATCAGTATGTTCTAATACCGGAGAAGCTTGGCGGAAAGACATTATCCCTCATATTTCATCAGCAAGCTTGGCGATTCCGAGGGAGAGGCCGAAGAAACGAGAGTTTGGCCGCAATTTGCAACGCATTGTCAACATGCGCGGCCAAACCTTCGAAGAACTCGATGGCGAATACGATTTGATCCTCGGTCAACTTGTCAGAATGATCTACGACCCGGAAAAGCGGAGGATAGCTGGTCGCCGCGTCTCCGCTACCCGTCGCCCTTCTTCCCTTTTCGCTTTGTGCCTTCCTGTTTTTCGCCATCGGGGTTTTCGGTTTTCTTTATGGGCGGCGGTGCCGTGATCGGTTTCATCGTCGGCGGATTATCCGAAGACGGTTTGTCACCTGACGGTTTAATGTCAACCGTGCCAGGAGTACCTATACCGGGTGTTTCTCCGTTAACGGAGCCCGGATCGGGCGTCGGTTTCGTATTTGCGTCGGTTGTTGCGGTGATCTTGCGTCCCGCAATTTCGGCATCCTGAAGTTTCTCTAACTCCTCGCGTTTATTGCGCGCGATCAACGCCTGAATGTCCGGCGGTATCGGCGGCGGTTCAGGGAACTTTTCGATCGGCTTGCCCTTCATAAACGGATTCATAAAAGCGTTAAAGAACGGCAGTGCACCGTGACCACCGGTCATATAATCGCCAAGGTTTTCTTTCTTATTTGGATTTCCCATCCACACGCCTGTCGTGTACGTCGGCGTATAGCCTATGAACCAAACGTCGGTGTGGTCGTTGACCGTTCCGGTTTTTCCGGCAAGCGGCTGGCCACCCGCCTGTGCACCCGACGCCGTTCCGCCGTTGACGACACCGCGCATCATATCGACCATTGTCAGAGCGACATATTCGCTAGTCACCTTTGAGCTGGTTTTTTCCCAGTCCTCAAGGAGCGATCCGTCGCGGCTGTAGACCTTTCGGATCATGTGCGGCTGCATCCTAATGCCTTTGTTCGGAAATGACGAGTAGGCCGACACCATTTCGAGCAATGACGCTTCGCTCGCGCCCAGTGCGGACGGCAGGCTTGGCGCCATCGGGTTGGTAATTCCGAAACGGCGAACCATTTGGGCTCCGGCCTGAATACCGACCTGTTCAAGAAGATGAACAGCCGGAATATTCAGCGAATGCGCTAATGCAACTTTTAGAGGTACGTTCGGGTTGCCGAGACTGCCGTCATAATTGTGGGGCTGCCAGTTGCCGCGTTTTATCGGGGCGCCGCTTACGAGCATGTCGGGTGTCATTCCGTCCTCGACCGCTGCGGTGTAGATAAACGGCTTATAGCACGAACCTGTCTGCCTCAAGCCCTGGGTCGCGTTGTTAAACTTGTTGGTATGAAAATCGTAGCCGCCGACCATTGCGATTATCTCGCCCGTGTGAGCGTTGATCGTGATAAGACCCGCTTGTACCTCGGGCACCTGCGAAAGTTCGACCTCGAGCGTCTGTTTTTCGTTATCGACTTTTTTGACGAGAAATTCGGCTAAATATCCCGGTTTTAACTCGTCTTTTGGCTTCTTCCCGCTCCGGCCCATGTTTGCGGCGGTAACGACGGCTTTATATTTCCCGAACCGCACGCCGACCTCATCCGAAGACGGGTTTACCTTCATCACAAGGCCTTTGATATACTCGCCTTCTTCGTATTCGTCGCCGTACCAGTCCGCGTGTTTGTAGACGGTCAATGTCCGGTCTATCTGCTTCGGATCGGTGACGGGCTGGCCGTCGCTGTCGACCAGAATATTCTGATAATCGGAGCGCCACTTGCGGCTTCGGTCGTAATTTCGGAGGCCCGAGCGGATCGCCTTTGTGGCGAGTTTTTGAGCCTCAACGTTAATGCTTGTGTAAACCTTCAACCCGCCCTGTGCGACACGCGTCGTATATTTGTCTTCGAGATACTTGCGAATTTCTTCAACCGGATAATCCCACGCCGTGGATTTCGGCAATGCCTGATAATAAGCCGTGTCCGCAAGTTTGATCGGTTTTGCCTTCGCGGCGTCGATCTCGGCCTGCGAGTACGTATCGGGAAAATACTTTCGCATCTGGTCGAGCACGATATCGCGGCGCATTTTCGCCTTATCCGGATTGCGGGTCGGCGAATATTCGGGGGATTTGGGAATTGCGGCAAGCAGCGCGGCCTCTTCCAGGCTCAGGTCCTTCAACGGTTTGTTGAAATATGTGCGAGCACCGGCCTCGAAACCGTACGCACCGGCCCCGAGAAAGACGTAGTTCATATACATCTCGAGGATCTGGCGCTTGGTGTAAAACCGCTCGATCTGTAAGGCCACCGCCCACTCATTTATTTTTCGCGTGTAGGTCTGGTCCTTGTAAAGAAACAGGTTTTTGGCAAGCTGCTGCGTGATCGTTGACGCGCCTTCCATCTTACCTGTCAGAGCATTTTTGATCACCGCTCCCGCAATACGATAAGGGTCGATCCCGATGTGGTCGTAGAACCGGTAGTCCTCGATGGCAAGCAGAGCATTTTCAACGTTTTTCGGAATGTCCTGTTCCTTGATCGGTATGCGTTTTTCGATCGCAAATTCGGCCAGAACCGTTTCACCGTCGTCGGCGTAGATCGTCGTAACCTGCGGCGGCCGGTAGGTCGCAAGAGCCGAAACCTCAACAGAGTAACGCGAATTGTTCAAATAATATGAGGCTAGAACGCCCGTCAATCCGCCGGCGGAAAGCGCAAGCAGCAGAGCCATCACAAGCCACGTAATTTTTGAAAATATTCCGTTCTTTTTCTGGATAGCTTCTATCTCGCGGCTTCCCAGTTTTCTTAAATCCTTCGCCATCTAAAACCTCCTAATTGACGAAACGCCGCATCTTGATGCTGACAACAAATCCGATAGCGATAAACGTCGAGAGTATTGCCGAAAGGCCAGCGCTCATGAGCGGCAACGGTACACCGATCACCGGCAAGAATCCTTCGGCCATTCCGATGTTCAGAAATATCTGAAATATCATACCGGACACGATCGCCATTATAACAAGCATTCCTGCACGATCTGAAGCATCGCGAGCGCCCGCAACGAGCCTCGACAGCAGCAGAGCGTATGCGAGCAACAACGAAATACAACCTATAAATCCTGTGTTTTCCGCGGTTACAGCAAATATAAAGTCGGTGTGCGGTTCGGGCAGAAACTTCAATACGCTTTGCGACGTTTCCGGGTCGCCTTTAATCCCCGAAAGGCCGCCTTTGCCGACGGTAATGATGGACTGGAGAGTATGATAGCCATACCCGCGCGGATCGACTGATTCGGGATCGATGATCGCAAGTATTCGCTCCTGTTGATAACGCTTTATCGCACCGGTTTTTACGCCTACAATATATGCCGTCGGAACAAAGATCGCCGCTGCCACCATGGCGATAACAACGTATCGGATCTTTATCGCCGAAAGGAACAGTATGGCGGCGAGAAGCGGAAAATAGGTGATCGATTGCCCGGCATCAGGTTCGAGCATGATCAAACCAACAGGGCCACCGAGAATCAATCCACCGATCACCATCTCCCGCAATGTCAGATTTCCTGCTTTCCTCGCGCCAAAATATTTAGCAAGCATTAGCACCGTCGGGATTTTTACAAACTCGGACGGCTGAAACTGACCAATAACCGGCAGCTTAAGCCATGCTTTTTGACCGTTAACCTCGACGCCGAGCGGCGTTACAACCAGCAGCAGCAGTATCAGGCCACCAAAATAAAAGAGAGGCGCGGCGTCGATGATACGCCGGTAATCGCTGAACGCAATTACCAGAAACGCGACCATCGCAATGCAAAGACCGATGATCTGTTTGGACCAGTACGACTCGGTCGGCAGCGCGTTATGTATCTGCCAGATTCCGAAGCAAGAGATCGCGATCGCAAGCAGCGTCGTCAGCCAGTCAAAATCTCTCAGGTCTCTTTTTTCGATAATTGCTACCATTCTTTGATTGCGGATCCGGGATTGCCGACCGCTGATTTTCCGTATCTGATCTATTTCCGCCCGTTCCTTTCCTTTCCTTCTCCGTGTCTCACTGTCTCTTTGTCGGATCGCTTACCGCGACCTCTTGACCGCCAGGAGGCTGCGGATTTTTCTCCAGCAGGTATTCCTCATAAACCGCCTTGACAGCCGGAGCGGCATTCGCTGCCCCGAATCCGGAGTTCTCGATCAGAGCAATAACGGCAATTTCAGGCTTGTACGCCGGAGCGAAGCTTACGAACCAAGCGTGGTCCTTTGCACCACCCGAGCCAATCTCGGAGTTTTGTGCGGTACCGGTTTTACCCGCGATCTCAAGGTTTGCCATTTTTATACCGCCGGCCGTACCGCCGTTGTTGACCACTCCCCACATTCCCTTAAGAACGTAATCGTACTGGGCGTCCGTCATCTCGATCACCTTCGGGGGCTGAGCATTGTATTCAAAACCGGGACGCGGAGGGACGTAGCTTGGGTCGCCTTCGTCACCGACAGCGGAAACGGGCCTGAATTCCTTGAGCAAATGCGGAACGTACATCTTGCCGCGTTCGCCGACGCTCGAAACTGCACGGATCATCGAGATGGGCGTAACGTTCACCGTTACCTGACCGATCGCTGCAAAAACGGTTTCAATGTCGTTCCATTTTCCGCCATCGCGTTTTCTTACGTACGATTCAAATGATTTCGGCGTCTGGCTGATCTTCTCATTCGGGAGGTCGATGCCGCTGGTCTTGTCGTACTCAAAAGTTTCGACCATCTTTTTCAAACCTTCGATCCCCATCTTCAACGCCAGGCGATAATAATAACCATCGCATGAATGCGTGATGGCCGCAGGCAGATCGGGCGTGCCGTGATTGCCGCTGGTGTCACGTGTAAAGCGGTTGCCGACCTGAATGCCGCCGCCGCAAACGATGTTAGAGTGACCAACGCTTATCAATCCCTGTCGTAAAGCTGCAACTGATTCGGGAATCTTCCATGTAGAGCCGGGATGGAAACGCCCCTGTATCGCACGGTTCAAAAGCGGACGCTGCGGATCGGTGTAATATTTCGCGATCTCCTTACGGCCCTCAGGAGTCGATCTGCCGTTTACGAAAACGTTCGGGTCGAATGACGGAGCCGACGCCATCGCCAATATCTCGCCGTTGTTCGGGTCCATCGAGATGATCGTCCCGCGTTTTGTGGCCGACTGGGCCAACTGTTGTTCGGCTGTCATTTGCAGATCGAGATCGATCGTCGTTACGAGATCCTGTCCCGGCTGCGGCTGAACTACTTCGATCTCGCTCTGGACGCGTCCGCGGCTGTCCACGATCACCTTGCGGTAGCCGGGCCTGCCTCGCAGATATTCGTCGTAGTACTGTTCGAGGCCGCCCTTGCCAACAATATCACCGGGCCGCAAGCCTTTTTCCTTGGAATCGGGATCGTCAAGCTGCTTGGGGCTGATCTCACCGACGTAACCGAGGACGTGCGCAAGCACCGTTCCAAGCGGATAGAACCGCTGCGGCTGCAACTCGACGCGAAGCTCGGGATACTCCTGCGTGTGCGATTCGACCCAGACGATGTCCTGCATCGTCGCGTTTTCCTTGAGGACCATTGCCTCGAACTCATTTTGTTTTTTGATGAGGCCGAGACGCTCGACAACGAATTGCGGATCGAGATTTAGTCCGCGCGCGTAATCGTCAACACGGTCATCCACGTTGATTCGTTTGATAGGTTCGTTTGAAAGAACAACGTTGTAGATCGGACGCGAATCGACCAGGATTTTTCCCTTGCGATCGAAGATGACACCACGCGGCGCGGGAATCGGGATCAATCGCACGCGTTGGTTTTCGGCCTTTTCGCTATAGTAATCGCCCTTAACGATCTGAAGGTAATAAAGCCTTGCACCCAAAACGGCAAGCAGTATAAAGGCAAGGACCTGTATGGCCGCTACCCTCATTCCCAGATTCTGAACGTGATCGTTGAGCTTCATCTTTGTAAAACAGACGATTTGTTAGTCTGTTTTTTATGGCGTAAACACTAGCGTCGCAAGCGAATGGGATTACGGCGACGTGTCTGCCGGCGCGGTCTGAATACCTCGGGTTTCCGAACGCTACGTCGTTCAGCTAAAAAGCTATCCAAAAGCAGATAGATCATTGTCCCGGCTATCGTGGTTCCGATCACACTATATGAAATGATGACAACCGCGTCACCTGAGGGTTCCCGGCCGAACACCCTGTGCATGCCATAGTAGACCAAACCGTTTAACAAACACGCTCCGGCTATGACGGGAATCCGGAGCAAAAGGTTGTCCATGTAAACACGTCGCGCGATCTCGGAAACTATATATGCAATAAGGGTTTTGCAGAATCCGTTCGAGCCTAAAAGACCGCCGCTCAAAGCGTCGACCGCAAGGCCCGCAAACGCCCCGTACAGCAGTGCACGGATCGAGTTTCCCTTGAGCGCGGCATATACGATTATGATCAACGGGAAATCGATGTACGCGAGCGGCTCGGCAATATTGCGCAGCGTCCACTGCAGCATCACCGCGATGATCAATGCAATTGTGAGTTTTACTTGCTCCATTCTAATCAGCAGGCAGTTGGCATCAGGTCCAGATTCGCTATTGTCATGCCAAGCATTCTTCCTACTTCTTGGTACTCGGTAACTAACCTTTAGCAAATCTGTGGTGACAGACAGCCTATGTTTCTACTGCTTCCGCATCCCCTGTGCCAACTGCTTACTTCTTTACGGCATTCGGCAATTTCTGCTCGTACTCAGGTTTTTGCGGCGGTTCGTAGAGCAGCACGCCGACCTCCTGCATCGAATTCAGTCTCGCTGCCGGCTGGATAAAGATCTGATGTGCCACCGTTGCCGTACCAGATCTGATATCGACAATATCACCGACTTTAAGACCCGGCGGAAAAATTCCGTCCTGGCCGGTTGTGTAAACTGTCTGGCCGACCTGTACATCGATGCTGCCGGAGACATATTTCATTTCGAGCAGATCGCGTTTGCTTGTCCCGGTGACGACGCCAAGAGCGTTCGATGAACCAACCTCGCCGACGACGCCACCGAGACCGGATTTGTCCTTTGTGATCAGATCGATCTGCGCGGTCAGCGGGCTAACGGCGGTTACACGGCCCACTACGCCGCCGTCGGTGACGACCGGCATATTCAGTTTAACGCCATCAAGGCTTCCGCGATTTATTATTGATGAATCAAACCAGATCGACGGGTCGCGGCCGATTATCCGGGCGGGCAAAACTTTGTATTTGCTCGTTTCCTTTAAATTGAGAAGAGCTCTAAGGCGCTCGTTCTCCGCCGTCAGATCTTGCTTGCCTTTCAGCTCGACTTCCAGCTCCTGGACGCGCTGTTTTAGTTCACCGTTTTCGTCCTGTGCCGAACGCAGGTTGGATATCGAGCTGAAATAATTGTAAATTGCGGAACCGACGCTTGAAACGGGCGACTGGACAAAATCGGCGGCGGTCTGCGTCCAGACACGTACAATGCGCTGCCCGGAATTTATCTCGCGGGCATCGAACGCCATGAGGATAAAATTACCAAGAAGCAGAGCAATCGCCAACCACGGCGTCAGTCTCCATACTTCTTTCTGACTTCGCTCTACCATACCTCAGTAAGCAGTAGCAGCGGCAGCAGCAGCAGGCAGTCAGGTGATTCCCTGCCAACTGCCCGCTGCCGGTGCCGACTGTTCTAGCTGCCTGTCATCAACGAATTGTCCCACTTGACGCGTTTCAGAAGTTCGATATCCGAAAGCATTTTGCCGGTGCCGAGTACGACCGACGAGAGCGGATCGTCTGCGATCACGACCGGCAAGCCTGTTTCGATCATTAATCGCTTGTCAAGATTTTTAAGCAACGCGCCTCCGCCGGTGAGGACGATTCCGCGTTCGACGATATCGGCCGACAGCTCGGGAGGCGTCCGTTCGAGAGCGACGCGAACGGCGTTGATGATGGTTGAGACCGCGTCGGAGAGTGCCTCGCGAACCTCTTCGTCAGTCATCGTGATGGTCTTGGGAATCCCCTCGATCAGATTGCGGCCGCGAACGTCCATCGAAAGCGGCTCATCGAGCGGAAATGCGCTGCCGAGAGCGATCTTGATCGCCTCGGACGTTCGTTCACCGATCAGTAGGTTGTATTTGCGTTTGATGTATTGTGTGATGGCGTCATCCATTTCGTTGCCCGCGACGCGAACGGCTCGCGAGTAAACGATGCCCGAAAGCGAGATGACCGCAATGTCCGTTGTGCCGCCGCCGATATCCACAACCATATTGCCGTGCGGCTCGGTGATCGGGAGTCCGGCGCCGATGGCCGCGGCCATTGCCTCTTCGACAAGGTAAACTTCGGAAGCCTTAGCTCGATACGCCGAATCCTCAACCGCGCGCCGCTCGACCTGCGTGATCTCGGACGGTATGCCGATGACGACACGCGGGCGGACCCACGATTTGCCGTTGTGGGCCTTGCGGATAAAATGTTGCAACATCTTTTCCGTGACCTCAAAATTTGCGATCACGCCGTCTTTCATCGGGCGAATCGCGACAATGTTACCCGGTGTTCGGCCAAGCATCTCCTTGGCGTCGCGGCCGACTGCCTCGACCTGGTTCGTGACCTTGTTGATCGCAACGATCGAAGGTTCTGATACTACAATTCCGCGCCCTTTGGCATAGACCAGCGTATTCGCCGTCCCGAGGTCAATTGCAAGGTCGCTGGAAAACAAACTGAATAAAGACTTAAATGCCATTTTGGATATATTACCGAGTCAAATTTTTT
>DATJGV010000093.1:0-20488 GCA_035494575.1 Pyrinomonadaceae bacterium
TGCGGGCGATTTTGACGATAAGCAGGCAAAGGCCTGGATAGAAAAATATTTCGGGCCGATCCCGAAGGGCACCGACATCAAACGGCCGAACGATCCCGAGCCGAAACTGTCAGGCGAGGTCCGCAAAACCTACGAAGACTCAGTTCCGCTGCCGCGTTTGTCGCTTGTTTGGCATTCGGTTCCGCAGTACGACCCGGACGAAGCTCCGCTCGACATTCTTGCATCGATCCTGTCGTCGGGACGCGGCTCGCGTCTGCAGAGCGATCTGGTTTACGGCAAAGAGATTGCCCAGTCCGTTTTTGCGAACGATGGCACACAGGAAATAGCCGGTTTGTTCCAGATAACGGCACTTGCAAAACCGGGAAAAACTCTGGACGAGATCGAAAAAGAGATAAACGTCCAGATCGACAAGATCAAAAAAGACCCGCCGACTGCCGATGAAATGGCGCGGGCGCTGAACGGCATAGAATCGCAGACGATATTTGGCCTGCAAACCGATCTGGGCAAGGGCAGCCAAATCGCGAGCTACGCCGGTTATCTCGGCAAACCCGATTATTTTCAGGCAGATCTCGACCGTTACCGTAAGGTTACGGCTGCGGACGTACAGCGCGTAGCGAACAAATATCTGACCGGCGACAGGTTCGTCATGAGCTTTGTGCCGCGTAAGGGCGAGGCGCCGAAGATCGACGCGGCATCGAACAAACCGACATCGACCGAATCGAAGAAAAAGGACGAAGCGAAACTCGCGGCACAGCAGGCCGCTTTGCCGAAAGCGGGGCCGAACCCGTCGTTCTCGCTGCCGCCGATACAGAAATCGAAGCTTTCGAACGGCCTGAACGTTTGGATCGTTCAGCAAAAAGAACTTCCTATCGTGTCGATGAACCTGGTGCTCAATTCGGGCGGAACGCTCGACCCGGCAGACAAATCAGGCGTTTCGTCAATGACGGCCGATATGCTCGACCAAGGAACCAAAACGCGTTCGGCGATCGACATTGCGAACCAGCTGCAGGCCATCGGAGCGTCCGTCAACGCCGGTGCGGGTTGGGACTCGACGAACGTAGCGATGCAGACGCTGACCAAAAATCTTGATCAGGCGCTCGATATCTATTCGGATGTTGTTCTGAATCCAGCGTTCCCGGATTCGGAATTTGAAAAACTTCGCCGCAGGTCGCTCGTCGCTCTCAGGCAGCGAAAGGCAAACCCGGTCGCGGTTTCGAACGTTGTTTACAACAAGGTGTTGTACGGCGACCAGCCATACGCACGGCAGCTTACCGGCGACGAAAAGTCGATCGCGGCTCTCACGACCGGCGATCTTGCGAAGTACTACACGGCGAATTACAGACCGAACAATGCGACACTGATCGTCGTTGGCGATGTTGACGAAAAGAGTGTTACGCCAAAGCTCGAAAAAGCGTTCGCCGGCTGGAAGGCGAACGGCGACGTCAATACAGGCGATGTTGGCGGTGAAGTGATGAAGGCGAAACCCGGCATTTACTTTGTCGATAAGCCCGGCGCCGCTCAGTCGTCGGTGTCGATCGGGCAAGTCGGCGTTGACCGCAGCAATCCGGATTATTACGCGCTGCAGGTGATGAACTCGATACTCGGCGGCGGAAGCGCCGGCCGTTTGTTTATGAACCTGCGCGAGGACAAAGGCTACACCTACGGCGCATACAGCCGGTTTGTTTTCAGACGCGGCGCGGGACCGTTTTCGGCATCGGCCGAGGTCCAGACGGCCGTAACTAGACAATCGATCCAGGAGTTCATGAAGGAGCTGAACGGCATTCGCGGAGGCATTCCCGTAACCCCGACGGAACTCGAAACCAACAAGCAAAGCATAATCCGACGTTACCCGAGCGGCTTTGAAACGGTCGGCGCGATCTCGAACCAGCTTTCGAACCTGGCTGTTTACGGTCTGCCGGACAGCTACTTTAATGACTTTATTTCGAAGATCAATTCAGTAACTGCCGAGGACGTGAACCGTGTCGCCAACAAATATCTCGATCCGTCGAAAATGGCGATCGTCATCGTCGGCGACTGGAAAGTCGTCGAACCCGGATTAAAGGACCTGGGTTATCCGGTGACGATACTGGATACGGAAGGAAATCCGGTCGATCAACCGATGGTCGGGAAAAAGCAGTAGGCAAGAGGAATATGTATATCTTAGAGACGTGAGAGGCTTTAAGCCTCTCACACGGAGTTAAATCAAGGTTTATCCTTAATTTTTCTCTCAAGTTTAAGGCGTTGATCGTACTTCTCAAGTGTTCGATCAATGCCTTTCTCTTTTTCGCGTTTCAAAATACCGAAATATTTCAAATCCGAAGAAGAGCAACTTGAGGATGCCGGAACAAAGCGCAAAAAGCACAAAATAAAAATTCTTTTATGTGCTTTTTGCGCCATTGCGGCGATTTTAACTAGCTTGCCAACGCATAGATCTCGCGCAGCGTGCGAGGTTCGTAGCCCAGATGACGGTAGGCGGCGGCCGTCACTATTCGGCCGCGGGCCGTGCGGTTTAGGAAACCTATCTGTATCAGATACGGTTCGATCATTTCCTCGATCGATTCTCGGTCTTCGCTGATCGACGCTGCTATGGTTCCGATACCCACCGGGCCACCCTCGAATTTTTCGATTATCGATACCAGCAACTTGCGGTCCATTTCATCGAGGCCGAAGCGGTCCACTTCCATTTCATCAAGAGCATTTTCGGTAACGATACCGCTGATCCTGCCGTCGCCCTTTATCTCGGCGTAATCGCGTACACGGCGAAGCAGGCGGTTTGCGATTCGTGGTGTTCCGCGCGCGCGGCGGGCAAGTTCGCTTGCGCCGCTGGCCTCGATCTCGACACCAAGCAGTTCGGCAGATCGGTGAATGATTATCTCGAGGTCCTTTCGCGGATAAAAATCAAGATGGTTCACGATGCCGAAACGCCCGCGAAGCGGGGCCGAGATCATCCCCGCGCGGGTGGTCGCGCCAACCATCGTAAATCTTGGCAGATCGATCTTGATCGTGCGTGCGGCCGTTCCCTGGCCGATGACCAGGTCGAGCTGGAAATCTTCCATTGCAGGATAAAGGATCTCTTCGATCTGCGGCCGCAGGCGGTGAACTTCGTCGATAAACAGTACGTCGCCGTCTTCGAGATTTGTAAGGATCGCAGCCAAGTCGCCGGCCTTTTCAACAGCCGGCGCATGCAGAGTTTTTAGCTCGGCTCCGAGCTCGTTTGCGATAATGACGGCGAGACTGGTCTTGCCCACACCCGGCGGGCCGAAAAGCAAGACGTGATCGAGAGCCTCGCGACGGCGAAGCGCGGCTTTGAGAAAAATGCGCAGGTTATTGACGATACGCGTCTGGCCGATATATTCGTCAAGGCTTTTGGGACGGAGGCTCGCCTCGGCCTGGATCTCTTCAGGTGGTTGTTCGGATGCCGGTTCGGTATGGCGTACGGGGCTTTCGACTAGCTCTAGTGTCATGAAAAAAATACCTCTTTGGAATGTTTAGCTCGCTAATTATTATGTCAGAAGTGGAAGAGTGTTGCAACAATGCAACAGCATTCAGCCACGAAAAGGCCTAATGTCTATTATCTATCCGGTTAGATATTCTGAATGAAACGCACGGCGCTCAGGCCGCGCGCTTCATTTCTTCGGTATTGTCCTCTTCGTTTAACTGAGCCTTTGCTGGTGATGCTTCGAGAGCGGACGGTTTTGAGGTTTCGGTCAGCGGCGTGCTCAGTTTGCCGACGAGCCATCGGCGATAGACTTCGGCCTCCTCAAGTTTGCCGGTCCAACGGGCACGGTCGAGCATCGTCAACGCCATTTCGAGCGTGTGATGCTGACCCGCACGGTCCTGAATGCGGTCGAAAAAACCGTACGAGCGGTCGAGCGTGTCTACGCTTCGCTCTGCCGCTTCGACGGTCTTGAACCCGAGTTTGCCGCGAAAATGTTTCGAGTAGATGTTCATCGGATGGTTTGTCGAAGTGTAAAGATCGAAGTAGTTATCGATCAACCCTTCGCGTTGGAGTACCGACCCGACATAGCTGGGCTTTGCTCCCGAGATCGCCGAAATAGTCTCGACTTCGGTTACGCCTGAGTTAAAAAGCGACAATATCATGTCTTTTTTGCTCAAGATCGATTCCCGACTCTTTACATCAAAATTGCTTCTCATTTTAGTTTCACCCCTTTAGAGTTTTAGATGTTTCATTTGTGAAACGCGTTGTCTGAAAATGCAATTTCGGGCACATTTTGACGACGGTTAACGTCAATGTTTCCAGTGTTTAGTAAAAAGTTTTGAACATGTGGAAAATAAATATATATACTAACAATAAACGATCAGGGTGGGCGGGAAATGGCAGTAAACAAACAGATATTCGATACGGAAAAGACACGTGCGATCATCGAAAAAGGGCGACGGTCGAAATGGTGGCAGCGGAAAGGCTCAAAGTCGCGCGGATTTTCTTATATCGGCGCGTCGGGGAAAAAGATCGCGGACGACGAGAGGCTTGAGAGGATCGCCTCGTTGGTTATCCCGCCAGCTTGGCGGTTTGTCCGAATATCGCCGTCGCCGCGAAGCAACATACAGGCCGTCGGTATGGACACCACAGGCCGCATCCAGTACATCTACGATCCGAAATTTACGGAACGACAGCAGAAAAAGAAATTTGCCAAGATGGAGAAGTTCGGCGATTATCTGCCCACGCTCCGCGAGACGACAAACCGCGACCTGTCTCTCGAAGGATTTCCGCGGGACAAGGTGCTGGCGGTGATGCTGCGGCTGATAAATTCGCTGTACTTTCGCGTCGGCACGGAAAAAAGCGCGCGGCATTACAAGACCTACGGTATAACGACGCTGCAAAACAGGCATTTTTCGATCGGCCGAAACGGGCAGTTGGTGTTCGATTTTGTCGGGAAAAGCCACATACAGCATCGCAAGGTGTTGGTCGACGCGGAGCTTGCGGCGGTGATGAAAGAGCTTAAAGACCTGGGCGGCGCGCGAAAGCTTTTTCACTATCTCGACGAACAGGGCAAGCCGCGAGCCGTGCGGCCGAAGGAATTGAACGACTATCTAAAGGCCGCTACGGCGCCTGAGTTTTCGTCAAAGGATTTCAGAACGTGGGGCGGAACGCTGATGGCTGCGGTCGAACTGGCCGAGATCGGCAAGCCCGAAAGCGAAAGCGAGATAAAGAAAAATGTCGTCCGAGCGGTCAAACGTGTGGCAGAACAGCTTGGAAACACTCCGGCGGTTTGCCGCAGCTCGTACATTCACCCGGCGGTGATCAAAACATACGAAAGCGGCTTGATCCTGGACGAGTTCATCCCGCGAAGGTCGCGGCTCATTAAATTGAAACAAGCGGGATATGAGCCTGAAGAAACGTCGCTGCTCAGGCTGCTCCGCTCATCAAATAACGGAAAATAATAAGAGGCGATCTTTTCGACGGACTCTTTATCAAGTTGCGTTTTATTTTTTCAATAGAACAACGGGCGATTGCTCGGCTTCGAGAATTTTTGAGAAAAATTCCTTTACGGCACTGTATTTCTCGGCCGGTATGGTCGCGCGGTTCAGCGTCATGGAACGCGTGAAAACGAGCTTGCCGTCCGTGGTATCGTACCTGGTCGAGTATTTTCCAAAACTAGATTCGAGATTCACGGGGTCGGGCGTTTCGTCAATAACGAAGCCTTGCGGCAGATCGAACGTCACAGTTTCGTTCATTGTATTGGTCGATGCGATCTCGATCGGGTTTGAGCGTTTCGGTTCGGTCAGCATTACCGCGTTGCGGCGTCCGACGATGACGGGTTTGAAGACGAGGAGCCGGTTTTGCATCAACTGTCCGTAACGCGGCGCGGAAAATTGCACATCCAAATCAAATCCGGCCTCGTTTTGCTTGTCGGTCGGAGTGAAATTGACAAGCTGTGCACCGGTCGCACCACGGGTAAGCCAGCCCTCGAGAACCTTTTTATAATCGGTCGAGGACAATTCGCGGACCTCGCGTCGAAAGGATGCCGAGGCTTGCCCGCTTGCACGTTCGCTGATCGTGCCCGTGATCGCACCGGTATCGGTCAGATTGACGTTGATCTTGCGTTCGAGCGAATCGGAACCTGCGGGTGTAACGGGCATCCGCGTAAGGCCGCCGTTTTCGCCCGCAATAACGAGCGCAAAACTGCCTTGCAGATAGCTCGGCAGATCGCCGACCGGCGTGTACGGATCGGTAGCATCGAAAATCATCAAACGGCCGAGTTTTGCGTAATCGATGACCGTGCCTGCGGACGTTGCGTCACTTACCTTGACCGCGATTATGCAGTGATTGAACTGGCGCGGCGATGCCCACTCTTCACGAACAAAGGTCGGATCGCCTGAGAATATCACCACCGGATACGCGTCGATCTTCAACGAACGCAGCATCGCTCGCATCAGGTTCGCCTTGTCTTTGCAATCGCCGTAGCCGCGGCTCAGCACCACATCTGACGGACGCGGACGATAGCCGTTGCCGTGACCCACGCCGATGTCGATCGAGATATATTGCAGGTTTTGAACGTACGTGCCGATCGCACGGATCTTCTCAAGCTCGGTCTTTGCGTTTGCGGTCAGCTCGCGCGCTTTTCCGGCGACTTCGTCGTTGACGACGACCTCGGGTTCGTATAGCGGTGTTGCCCAACGAGAAACATCGAGCCAGTTAGCGAACGCCTTGTTCACCGCCTGACTGCTGTCAGCGGGCGAGAAATTTATCGCTATTCGCGGTGCCAGATTTATCGTCGCCGGACTGAGCGGTTCGTCCGGTATCGGAGCCAGGTTGTGCATTTCCCAACTATACGTGCTGCCGGTGACGGCCGGCTTGATGTCGGCGGAGTTGAAGGTGATGCTCGTTGCCTTCCACCCGTCAGGCAGGCTCAGGCTATAGCGAGATACAAGCGTCGGCAGTTCGTCCTGAAAACTCCACGCATCCTGGTAGAAAAGCGGAGTTTCTTCCGTAACGGTCGTGTAGCCGAAGACGGAACCGACTTCGACATCGTTCGATGCGTCGATGAGTTTGATGCGCCCTTCGTCGTAAACATCGTCAGGATCGGAAATGATGTCAAGAATGTCCTTTTTGCCGTATTCCTTAACAGTGCCGTCCGGCCTGATCAGCCACGCGTCGATATTGCGGATCTTGCTGCCGTTAACCAGATAAAACGCCTTTGCGATAGCGTATTTACGCCCCTCGCGGCTTAGCAGCTTCACCGCATAATTTTCGGTTGTCACGAGTTTCCCGTCCGAGCCATAAGAGACCTGCTCTTCATCGCGGAGAACGACCGCGGTGACAGTTTTTTCGTAGCCCGGCACCGACTGCGCCGCCGCCTGTTTCAGCCATGACGGAGCGTCATCGCCTGCAAAAGCTGGCACGCTCGCCAAAAGGACAAGGATGGTGAGAGATAGAACTCGGATAATTCGCTTAGTCTTGAACATCACTTTACCTCATAGCTCACGCTAGTTTTGCTTTAACGTCACGGTATGCGTATCAGCTTTATTGAATGAATCGAACAAATTTTTTAATGGCTGATACATTTTTGCCGAGAACAATATGCTGCCGCCACCGCCAAAATGAAAAGTCCTTTTGTATTTCAACAAATTGTCTGCCTTGTTAATGGCCATGCGCACATCGACAAGGCCGATCTTTTGAGGATCAGCAATTTCGCCTGGTGCGTCAGCGCTATCCAGGCTAAACTCGGCAGGCAATTTTATTTCGATCTCGTCATTTTCAGACCATGGGTAATGAAAATAAATATCATACTTTCTGCTGGCACTCGAAAATAAAGGATTTGATCCGTATTCAAAAAATCCGGGCTGAAGGAATAATCGCTTTCCGGTCTTTTGCGCGTAATTCGGCACGCGAACCTTATAGCTCTCAATCAACGGCTTTGACGAATCCTCAAGGTTTTCGATCGACACAGCGGAAATCTCGGCAGTGCTTATGCGATTCTTAACCGCCTGTTTCAGGTCTTCTTCACGCTTCGTCTGAGATTCGTCATAATTCTCCAAACGATACGTCAGAGCAGGTTGTCCTGACATTTCAACCCGCACATCCCCCTCCAGCGTGCCATCGTCGAGCAGCGTAAACTTTGCCGACCGTTTTTGGAGCGATTTTTCATAGCCGGTCATCGGAGTTTTTTCCCACTGGTATTTTTTTTCGCCCACGAGCAGCGACCAGTTATTCTCTTCGTACCAAACCAGCATTCCATATGGAAGAAACCGCACTCCGGGATTAAAGAATTTCCAACTGCCGTCCGCGTTTACGGCGATCATTCCCGGATGTATGAGCTTCTCGTTCGTCATGTTCGGATCAAAAAACGTTTCACTTCGATCACTGGTGAGCACTACTCTTGACTCAAGGCCACTAGCATTTGCGAGTGCGCCGAACAACATATCGACAAATTGGGAACTAGCTGATTTGCGTTTTAATACATCGTCAACCGATTTTATCTGGGGCAGTTTTGTTCTTTCATCATCGGTGAGCGTCGGATCAAACGACGTATTCTTTATCTGCGTCTGACAGAATTCGTAAAGTTTCCTGAGCTTTTCCTCGGAGGTCGCGGCTCCAGCTGTTATTTCGGCAGCTGCGGCCTTTATGTCCTTGCTCGATTTATTCATGAATTTTGTGATGGCCGCATTCTCGGTGGCCACAGCGCCCCAATAACTTTTTGGGTCACTCGGGTCCTTAACGACGAACGATATCGAAAAAGCCGATGCATCCGTTAACGTTAATCGAGCACCCGTTAAAAGCATCCAGGCGCGTACCATATCCTCGGGCGGCATACGCGGCTCTTCGTTTAGGGCCGGAACGTTGGTCCTCGTCGCCAGATAAAAGCCCTTCTCATCCTTTACAAATTTTGTGTCGGTAAAATTATAGGTCTGATAGTGAGGTTCGTTTTTATTATAGGGCTTGTAATAGTAAGACAGTGTCTGGACGGGAATATCACGTTGGAACTGCAGGCGCATTCCCTTGGCCCCCGCATCATTAATAGCCTCAGTGTAACGGTATTCGACTATCACGCCCGGGGCGATATTAGGAACAGCGAACGACTTGGCTTTGACTTTTACACCGCTTGCCTTCACGATCTCACGTTCGAAGATGTCGTTTTTGCCTATTTCGGAAGCGGTTCCGTCGGGTTGAATAATACGGGCTTGCAGGTCCTTTATCTTCGTTCCCTTGGTAAAAGGAACATCAAATTTGCTGTACTTCTCGCGGCCTCGCTCGGTAAAGATTTTTACCCGAACATAATGTTTTATCGTCAGGTTCGCGTCCGAGCTGTCGTCAATTCGGACTTCCCAGAAGATTGCCTCGGCATCGGCGTCCGGATCGACTTTTGGCGATTTCATTTGCAGTTCACCCGGCGTGATCTCGCGCCACTCATCGCCTGCGAAGGTTGTGCGGTTAAAAAAGAAAAACAAAGAAGCGAATAGAAGAATGGCCAGTATGGGTCTAACCAGGGATGAGTTCATATCTACCTCAGTAGCTAAATTTTCGAACAGTTTTTGCGGGGTGATAACGCAAGGCTCGCCGCAAGCGTGGAAAAACGGCATCCATTTTTCACGATTTTCAGAAGCATTCTACATAAGACGCGGGATGAAAGCAATAAAAATCTGGTGCGACGGCGTATGAAATTCTCTCCCGGTCCGACTATGTGTCGTTTTCACTGTTTAACAGCACTTAATAACAAATCGAACGAATTTAGAGCACGATTTCTTGTATGGTATAATCTGGCAAAATTAACTTTATTTTTATCTTTATTAGCAGAGCAGGAGAATTTTTAATGTCGGTTGATTTCAGCAAGATACAGGAGTTTTTAGGCGCCGAGGCCGAATCGCTATTAAATCACGTAACAAAAACGATACCAAAGGAAAATCTGCATTTGCCTGGCGGCGATTTTGTGGACCGTGTTGTCTCGCAGTCGGATCGTAATCCGAATGTGCTGCGCAGCATGCAGACGATCTTCGATCATGGTCGGCTCGCCGGAACGGGCTATGTTTCGATCTTGCCGGTAGATCAAGGCATCGAGCATTCCGCGGGCGCGAGCTTTGCCCCAAATCCGCAATATTTCGATCCGGAAAATATCGTAAAACTCGCCATCGAGGGCGGATGCAACGCGGTCGCTTCAACATTTGGCGTGCTTGGCGGCGTCGCACGACGGTACGCTCACAAAATTCCGTTCGTCGTAAAGATCAACCACAACGAGCTGTTGACCTATCCGAATAAATTCGACCAGGTGATGTTCGGCTCGGTCGATCAGGCCCGCGATATGGGTGCGATCGCCGTTGGCGCGACAATCTATTTCGGATCGGAAGAATCGACGCGGCAGATCGTGGAAGTTTCCGAGGCATTTGCGTACGCCCACGAACTTGGCCTCGCGACGATCCTGTGGTGTTACCTGCGCAATCCGGCATTTAAAACACCTGAGGGCGATATGCACACCGCAGCCGACCTGACCGGCCAGGCAAACCATCTTGGCGTTACCATTCAAGCCGACATCATCAAGCAGAAATTGCCAGAGAGAAACGGCGGCTATAACGTGCTGAATATGGAAAGCAGCTATGGCAAAACGAATCCGAAGATCTATTCAGAACTGACGACCGACCATCCGATCGATCTTGTTCGGTATCAGGTTGCCAACTGTTACATGGGACGTGCAGGGTTGATAAATTCGGGCGGCGAATCAAAGGGCGCCGGCGATCTCGCGGATGCGGTCCGGACGGCGGTTGTTAACAAGCGCGGCGGCGGCACCGGGTTGATCTCGGGCCGCAAGGCTTTCCAGCGTCCCATGAAAGACGGCGTAGATCTGCTGAATGCAATTCAGGACGTTTACCTGACAAAGGAAATTACGGTTGCATAAGAATAATTTGCCCGCGAGTCACGCGAAACAACGCGAATATTTAAGAGATATTCTTTCCGAATTTTTTTATTCGTGTAATTGGCGTAATTCGCGGGCAAAATGTTTCTAAATATATTTCCCGCGGCTTATCTGGTAGGCACCAGTGAGGAACGGATTGGTAGTACGTTCGTGGCCGACGGTCGTCTCAGGGCCATGACCTGAATAGACGGTGAAATCGTCTCCGAGTGGCAGGATATTCGTATTTATCGACTCGATAAGCTGATCGTAATTCCCACCGGGCAGATCCGTGCGGCCGATTGAGCCTAAAAACAAAACATCCCCGACAAAAACCTTTTTATTTGCCTCTTCAGCGAGAACGACATGCCCGCGAGTGTGCCCGGGACAATGCAGTATCTTGAATCTCAAATTCCCGACCTCGTAGATCTCGCCGTGTTGCCAGTTTCGGGTCAATCGCGGCGGGTCGTCGTACTCAAGGCCCATTGCTTTTAGCTGTGCGGGAGCCATACCGAAAAACAACGGCTGCCTGGGAAGCGCATAGTAGAGATCTTCGTCGTCTTTGTGCAAGATGATCTCGGCACCGGGAAATGCGTTGTGCAGGTCACTGACGCCGCCGACGTGGTCGAGATGCCCGTGCGTAAGAGCAATTGCCTGGAGATCAAGATCGTTCGCTTTGATAAATTCGATAAGCGCTTCTGACCGTTCGCCCGGATCGATGCAGACCGCCGTTCGCGTCTCTTCGCATGCGATAACCCGCGTATTTTGTTGAAAGGGCGTCAATACAAATCTTTCAATTATCATGCTTTTGCTAATCCGTCGACGTAAGGTACCGGATCGAAAACCGTCTCCATGCGGTTTTGCAAAACAAAAAGAACAGCGTTGCGATACGTTTCAGCCGTCGGTTTGCCCGGAAAGCAAGGCGTTTCCACATCGGTCAGATTCAGGTAACTAACGAGGCAGCTGAGCAGCATCCAAAGCAAAATTTCCTCACGGCTCCCGATCGGATTGTGTTTAACAATAATGTCGGCATCGTTCTTGATACCGTCGCAGATGCGGACGAATTCCGCTTCGCTAATCAACGTCATTGATTCGATTAAACCACAATTCGAAAAGCATTCACAATGGATTAAAACCGAACACAGCACGGCGACGACAAGCGGACATGTATGAAAAAAAGACATCACGAGTGTTTAACACTTTTCTCGCAATATCTCGATTTTTATTGCCTTCTGCAAAAATTTTGTAAATTTACGTCTGTGGCACGCTTGTTGCTTATAATCTGGCAACGGAAGGTTAGACAAACACACGGATCAGGACAACTGAAGTTGAAAAACTAAGATCGAGCAAGGGGCAGGTTTTATGGCTGGAAGTTTTAACTCAAAGCCATGTACGAGCAGTAGGGGAAGAATCTCCGGTTTTTGAATCTGATGTGTTTGGTGAAAGGGTCGGTTTAATGGGGAAAATCTTCGGATGTGGGCACGAAGAATTAAACCGACCTTTTTCCAAGATGATAGGTTTTCGAGAGTGTTGAAGGTGCGGGGCCAAAAACACTTTGATTCGAAAACCTTAAGTACCGCCAGCCCGGCGTTATTCTCCAGCGGGAATCTGACGCGGTCAAACAATATTGATCTTTGAAAATCAGGACTTGGAAGTCTTTCATATCTTTACTTAATAGGGTGAACATTTTCTACGAATATCTCATATCCTTCTCTTGAGCTTTTAAGTCCTGATTTTCTAGGGTAATTCCGGAGTCGTTCGTAAGAGTGGCTCCGGTTTTTACTTTTCCTCTTCGAACATTAGATAATGCGAATTATTCATACCGACTTTTTCATAGACGGCCTGAGCATGCGTGTTTTCCTTTTCGACATAGAGGCGAAAGCCGCAAACGTCGCCGCGCCGTTCCGCAAGGTCCTTAACAAATCGATATAATCGCGAATAAAGCCCTGTCCCGCGTGCTTCAGGGACGATGTAAACGCTTTGTATCCACCAAAACCACTTGTTTCGCCAGTCGCTCCATTCGTACGTGATCAAAAGTCCGCCGATAAGCTTGCCGTCAGCTTCGGCAACGACATAAAAACCTTTTGTAGGATCGGCAAAAACTGCTTCGACGCCCGGCGAAAGCACTTCGGCGGCGAGCGTTTTCCCTTCGGTTTCCAGCGCCATTGCCTGGTTAAATTTTACAAGGTCGGCTGCGTCCGAGGCCGTTGCAATGCGTATTACCATGATTCGTACTTTATGAAAATCGGCATCGATTTCCCGAAAAGTCGCAAAGGCCGCAAGTAAAGCGGAGTTTCATTACGGTCGAGAACCCGAGTCGCCATTGGCACCTTGACGAAAACGGTTTCGCCAACTAATCTTTAATGTTTTGCCCATTGGCGGCAAGCTCGCTTATGAAACTTCGGATACTTTATCACGGAAACTGTTTTGACGGCGTTTCGTCGGCCGCTATCTTTACAAAATTCTACAAGTCAAAGATTCACGGCGATGCCGAGATCTCGTACACGCCGGTGATGCACCGAGCGGGAAATGCGTTCGACGCCGATCAGTTTGACGGCGATGAAAATGCGATCGTCGATTTCAAATACTCACCCGACCAGCGCCTAACGTGGTGGTTCGATCATCATCAATCGGCGTTTTTGTCGGAAGCCGATGAGCGGAATTTTCTGGCGGACGCCTCAGGCAAAAAGTTTCTGGATACAAAGAGTGCGTCCTGCGCGGAGTTTATTGCCCGCATAGCAAAAGAAAAGTTCGATTTCGAGGATGCGTCGCTTACCGAACTCATCGAGTGGGCGCACATCATTGACGGCGCTTTTTACGAATCGGCCGCGCAGTGCGTCGAACTTCGCTCGCCGGCTCTCAAATTGATGCAGGTGATCGAGGTCGAAAAAGATCCGATGTTCGTTGAGAAAATTATCCGCGGGTTGACAGAAAAAACGCTGGACGAGATCGTTGCGAGCGACGAAATTCAGGAAAAATTAAAACCGATGCTTGATCAGCATTGGAAAACTGTTGAATTGATAAAGGAACGCTCTGTTTACGAACGCGGCGTCGTCAGCTTTGATCTGAGCGACACAGGCGTCGACGGTTACAACAAGTTCATCCCGTATTATTTCTATCCCGAAACAACCTACAACGTTGCTCTCACACGCAGCAGTTTTCGCACAAAGATCTCAATAGGCTCGAACCCGTGGGCGCCGCGTCCGCGCGTGCACAATATAGCCGAAATCTGCGAACGCTACGGCGGCGGCGGCCACGCAGTCGTCGGCGCCGTGTCGCTAAAACCGGAAGATGTGGAGGTGGGACGAAAGTATATGCGGGAGATCATCGAAGAATTGCAGTTCGAGGATTAGATTTACACTGAAAAAACGGGTCGGCACTGATCAGAATGGAAATATCAAATCTTCAGATCCGTGCTAACCCGTTTCTTGTTTTATCCGCGTTCTATTCTTTTATTTCTTTGTAAATACCATCGTCGATGAATTTGTCCCACGCGGGCTGCTCTGTTCTCTTTCGATAGTCAACGTTTTACCGTCGTCGGAAAGCGTCCAGGTTTCTTTGGTCGAGACTGACACCTCGCCATTCGGGCCATTGAACGTTCGTGATGAGGAAAGATGCAGTTTGCCGCCGTCAACCTTGGCCTTGAGCGTTACGGGAACTTGTCCCATCGGGCCGTCCTGTTGGATGGTCGTTTCCTTGCCGTCCAGGCTGTAGGTCATCGCTGAATCGCCGCCGCCAAAACCCCTGCCGCGTCCCATCCCACGGCCGCCGCCGTTACCCCCTGCGTCGCCTTCGGGCCGCGGAGCACGGGTTGTTTTGCTTTCAACCTTGATGTCCGCAGCGGTCTGCGTAACATCAAGCGTCATCGACTGAACACGCGCACGCTCGTCCAGTTTGCTCTTTGAGGTATCGAGATCCCAGTGTCCGCTAAAATTTCCCTTTTCCTGCGCATAAACGCCAACGGCCATTAAAGATAGTGCAAGTGCCGCAGCGAATAAAATATTCCTTTTCATTTGAGTCGCTCCTGAAGATTTATATGGATTTTGTCCGCAGTTTAGACGCGAAAGCGGGCAGCAGAGTTTTAGAGAATATGTAAAGATTTGTAAGCCGGTCGGGCAACCGCGTCCGGTAAATACGAAAGGTCGGGTATGCAAGTACGGTGTCCGTGCTCATTCCATTGTTTCATACGTTTCAAGACGTCAAGATCTGCACAGCCCGCCCGCGCAGGCGGCTGTGACCTTTGTGCCAACTCTAAATGCTTTCTCCCGCTTCTTCACGCAAATGTAATTTGCTATGCGTATAGCTGTAAAAGAAATATACGATGAGGCCGACGATCAGCCATACACCGAAGCGGAACCAGTTTGTCCACCCGAGTTCGGTCATCAGGTATGTGCAGCACATAACGCCAAGTACCGGAATGAGTGAGAAGCGCTTGACGACGCAAAGAACCGTCATTACCGCCGAAAAAATAATGAACACAAAATAGGGAACCTTATGTAGAACCGCTGTGAGCGCGGTGTCGCCTTCGGCCGGCGTGAAGTCCGTAAAGAATTTGTGAACGCCTTCCGCATTAAGGTAAAAGAGCAGGAACCAACCAATGATAAAAATCGCCGGTGCGATGTAGCGTGAGCTGATGAAGGGCACAAACCGTTTCTGCCCTTGAAATTCCTTATCCTTGACCAACACGCCGGCGCAGACGATGGTAAACGCGAACAAGGTGCCGATGACCGAAAGATCGGTCACCTCGGAAAGGTTCATGAACAACGCCGGAACAGCCACCATAACGCCGGTAAGCAGCGTCGAAAACCATGGCGTACGGAATTTTGGATGTATCGATGAAAAGATCTTCGGGAGCAGGCCGTCGCGGCTCATTGCCATCCAAAGACGCGGCTGGCCGAGTTGGAACACAAGCAAAACCGTCGCGATCGCAACGATCGCGCTGACTGCGATAACGCCCGAAACCCAAGGAATATTAACGCCTTCAGGCCCGAACACAAACGCAAGCGGGTCGCCGACATTCAGCTTGGTGTATGAAACCATTCCCGTAAGCACAAGCGCGAGAACGACGTAAAGTACGGTACAGATAAGCAGCGAATAGATCATCCCGCGCGGCAGTGTCTTGTATGGATCTTTGCATTCCTCGGCGGTCGTCGAGAGGGCGTCAAACCCGATATACGCAAAGAAGACCGCAGCAACGCCCGACATTACACCAGTGAATCCGTGTGGCATAAACGGGTGCCAATTTTCGGTTTTTACGTAAAACGCGCCTAGAATAATAACGAGCATTATTATCGCAAGCTTGACCGCGACCATTATGTTCGATGCTGTTTTCGATTCGCGAATGCCGATATAAACCAGTGCCGTGATGATGAATACGATGCCAAGCGCCGGCAGATCCGCAATGATCGGCAAACCGCCTATGTGCGGAGCATTCGCCCAAGCGGCGTGCGCATCAAGTTGCCCGCAGGAAACGACCGCGTCCTTTGCGTCACAGGCGGCACGGAGAGAGTCCAGCGTTGTACCAGCTAGGGCGCTTTGGACCGCGTCGTAGCCTTGAGCGGCGGTGCGGTAATCCATCGTAAAACTAAGCGGAATGTGAATCCCGTTGGTCGCGAGCAGGCCGGTGAAATAGTCGCTCCACGAAATTGCAACGGCGATGTTGCCAATGGCGTATTCGACCAGCAGGTCCCACCCGATGATCCAGGCAAGTAGTTCGCCAAAGCTCGCGTAAGCATATGTATAAGCCGAACCGGCGATCGGAATTTTTGACGCAAATTCGGCATAACAGAGCGCCGAAAAACCGCACGCAATCGCCGCAAAAATAAAGAGCAAGATAACCGCAGGGCCGCCGTTAAACGATGCCTGTCCGACCATCGCGAAAATGCCCGCGCCGATGATCGCAGCAATGCCGAGCATGGTAAGGTCGAATGTTCCGAGCGATCGGCGCAGTCGTATCTGCTCACCGGGTTCACCGGGTACCAATTCGGCATCTGAAAAGCCAGCGGCCGCGTCGGCTTGGATCTGCGCGATCGACTTTTTGCGAAATAGCGAATTACTCATATAAATTTTTGTTGCAAAGATTTTATTGCTATCTTTCCCCTGAGACCAGGACGGCTGACGAAGGACGAAAAGCTATGATTTGCGAATTCTGAATGAAAAAGGCGAAAGATGCAAGTCGTAAGAGTTTAGGAAGTTTCGGAGAGTTATAGAAGTTGGAGAAGTGCGGAGTCCCTTATTTGGTTCAGCCATCTGCAACTTTCCGCAACTCTGAAACTCTGCTAATTTATTCAAATGGATTGGAAACTTTTCGGGACCGCATTTTTAACTCTTTTTCTGGCAGAACTTGGCGACAAAACGCAGCTTGCCGTTATCACGATGACGGCAAAGACCGATTCGAAGTTGTCAATATTCCTGGGCGCCAGCCTGGCCCTTGTTCTCGTAACGCTTATCGGCGTTCTGGTCGGCGGCGTTCTTGCCGAATACATACCGACGGAGTGGCTTCAACGCATTGTTGCGTCTGCGTTTATAATAATCGGCGTTCTGATGCTGTTCGGCAAACTATAGATTTATGGCAGTGAGAGAGGCTTACAACACTTGGTCTGCGACCTACGACACGGTCGAAAATAAAACTCGCGATCTGGAAGCTAGGGCCTGCCGCGAAATTCTTTCGGAGATTTCCTTTGAGACCGTTATTGAGCTCGGCTGCGGGACAGGAAAAAACACGGAATGGCTTGCCAGACGGGCGAAACACGTTACTGCGGTCGATCTGTCGGAAGAAATGCAGGCCGTCGCACGTCGGAAAGTAAAAGCCGCGAATGTTTCATTCGAACTGGCTGACATAAAAGCACCCTGGGGTTTTGCATCCGCAAAGGCTGATTTAATCACTTGCAGTCTCATACTTGAACACGTCGAAAATCTCAAATTCGTATTTGCGCAGGCCATTGAACATTTAAATCCTGACGGTCATTTTTACGTCTGCGAGTTGCATCCATTTAAACAATACGTTGGCACAAAAGCAAGGTTCGAAACCGACGACGGGTTACAGATTCTTGAATGTTATACGCACAACGTTTCGGATTATTTCCACTCAGCTGAGAAAAGTGGATTTTTGCTCGTTCAACTTGAGGAATGGTTTGATGACGAGGAGAAGGTTGCCGTACCCCGGCTCATCTCTTTTCTTTTGAAAAACAGGATGCCGTAAGAAAATATCTGCCAATCAATTATTTGATTACTAATTAATAATTGAATAATCAAATTGCAGACGATCGTCTGCAACTATTTCTTCAACCTATCGACAAACTTCTTGCGAAACTTCGCAACTTTTGGTGCGACAACCGCCATGCAATAGGGCTGGTTCGGGTTGTTCAGAAAGTACTCCTGGTGATAGTCCTCGGCCGGCCAGAATTTTTCAAGCGGCGTGACCTCCGTAACTATCGGCGCGTCGTATACGCCTTCTTTTGTGATCTCGTCGATGACTTCTTCAGCGTCCCGTTTTTGTTCGTCGTTGTGATAAAAAATGGCAGACCGATATTGCTCGCCAACATCATTTCCCTGCCGATTAAGAGTAGTCGGATCGTGAACCGCGAAGAACACCCGGAGAATGTCCTTAAATGAGATCTCGCTAGGATCGAACTTGATCTCTGCGACTTCGGCGTGGCCGGTATTGCCATCGCAAACCTGTCGATAGGTCGGGTTTTCCGTATGACCGCCGGAATAACCGGAGACAACGTCTTCGACGCCTTTCAGATCGTCAAAGACTGCCTCGACACACCAAAAACATCCTGCTGCCAGCGTCGCCGTTTCCAAATTATTTTCTGCCATATAGAATATAAGTCCTTAGATAGATCTGTTTATTTCATCTTATCGAAAACAAACGCGTTTACCAATGAAGAGAATTGTTCACGGCGAGGAAATATATGGCGAAGAGTTTGATCAGCAAACTCGCTGTGCTCATTACCACAGTGAGCTGGACATAATCGCTATCAAGTTTTACTGCTGCAACACGTGGTTTCCGTGTTTCGAGTGTCACGCTGCAATGGCCGACCATGCATCACAGGTTTGGCCACGTGACAAGTTTGATGAGCCCGCCGTGTTGTGCGGAGCATGCGGTCATCAGTTAACGGTGCGGCAGTATCTGGACTGCGGATCGAAATGTCCGGGTTGCGGTGCCCTATTCAATCCGGGATGCGCCAAACACTGTCATCTTTATTTTAGTTAGTCTACGAGTTGATCAAAGCTTTTTATAAACGGGTAACGTTGGTTGTCTTCGGTAACCGCATTGCCTTTTCTGATGGAAAGTGCGGTTTGAAACCCTGCATTATTTGCGGCGTCAAGTTCTGCTAAAACATCCGATACAAACAGGATCTCCTCTGGCGGCAAGTTCAATTCGGAAGCAATTTTGCGGTAGCTTTCCGATTCCCTCTTTCCGCCCGAAGTGGTGTCGAAATATGCGGAAATATAAGGCGTCAGATCGCCGTGATCGGTGTATTTGAACAAAAGTTTTTGGGCCAGGACACTGCCCGACGAATAGATCGCAATGATTTTCCCGGCCGCCGTCCATCGCTCGAGGGCCGGCGGCACATCGGGAAATATCTCAGATTTTAGCTCTCCCGATTCGTAGCCAGCTTGCCAGATCTTGCCCTGGATCGATTTCAGCGGTGTTGACTTTCTATCAACCTTGATCAGATGAACAAGGTAGGCCGAAACAGAGCAGGGTGAGTTCGGATCCAGATTCTCGGCGTCATTATATCTTGTGTGCTCCTCGACGAGTTGTTCGATCTCGTCCCTTAGATCTTCAAAACTTTCGAGGACGAACTCCGCCATGCGAGTCTCTGCGAATGGGAAAAGCTTTTTGTGAACAAAGTCGATAGGCGTCGTTGTGCCCTCGATATCGAGGAGAATTACCTTTGTCATTTTCACGGCTGAGACGCCGAGAGGCAGAGGATTCTAGCCCTGCGCCTCAGCGGTTTAAATATCGGCTGGAATGTATTGGACGCCGAAACAAACCGGCTGGTAGCCGGCATCGACACCGCTGTCTGTATAATGTGGCGCCCAGCCTGACACATCCTGAAACAGACGAATCGCCCGAACCGTTTTATCGCCGCATAGATTGAACCAGTGCAGCGTTCCGCGCGGTACGCGGATCAGGTCGCCGGCCTCCATTTCGATAGACACAACATCGCTATCTTTCGGCGCAATGTGAAACAGGCCATGGCCTTTGACAATGAAACGCACCTCGTCTTCGTCGTGCCAGTGCTCTTTGTTAAATTTGTTGAGCATCGCGTCGAGGCCCGGAGTGGTCGGAACGACATTTATCACGTCGGCTGTAACGTATCCGCCTTTTGTCTTAAGCCGCTCGACCTCGTCAGAATAAGCGTCAAGGATCTCGCTGTCGGACGCATCAGTCGAGACGTCCTTTATAATGTCCCAGCGCTCATAGTCAATGCCGATCGTCGCTAAATAATCAGTTATCTCGCGTGCGTCGCGTATGATCCTATCTTTACCAGGTATGCTTACAACTGCCATATTTCTAAATTTACGAAATATTTTCTGCAGTTTAATTAGATAATTATTAATTAGTAATTATTTAATTAAATAGCAGATGTTTTATTGATGCTTCGACCAAGCACTTCGAACAAAAATTC
>DATJGV010000094.1:0-8283 GCA_035494575.1 Pyrinomonadaceae bacterium
CTTTACTGAAAACGAGATCACGAGCCTGCAGATCAATTTTCACCTGCTCTGCAAGAACTGCACTCGTGCACGCAGCGATATCAGCATTAGGGGCGAACACCGGGAAATGTATCGATCAGCGCTTCGGCTCCCGCCGGATCAGTTTGCAGAGGCCGTGACCGGAAAAGAGGAAACAATAACCGAGCTTTCGCGCATTCTTCGCCGCTTCATTTCACAGATCGTCGGCAGGGAAATCACGGGCGAGCGGTCTCTCGTAATGGGCAACCAAGGGTAAATGAAGCGTTTCAGCGGAACCATATCTTTATACCTCATCCGTGCGATCCTGCCGTACTTTATTTTCTCGTGGCTTTTGCTCAGTGTCATCCTGTTTGTGCAGCAGGCGGGCCGGTTTTCGGACATTTTTTTCAGCGTAAACATCCCTGCAAAGCTCGTTTGGCAGTTAACACTAGCTCTTATTCCGAATGTAATCGCGTTCACATGTCCGATGGCCGTGCTGGTCGGAACGATCATCGGTCTTTCAAAAATGCAGGGTGACAGCGAGCTCGTCGCAATACGCGCCGCGGGTGTCGGCAATTTGCAGATCACACTGCCTGTGATCGTACTTGGCATCTTACTATCCCTGTTCGCATTCTTCGTTAACTTGAAAGGTGTTCCGTTTGCGGCCCGTATCGTGCGCGGCGTCGCCCTGCAAACCGCAATTCAAAAACTCGAATCCCCGATCGAGCCGGGCGTATTTAATACTGAAGTCAGCGGCTACACAATTTACGTCAAAGGCGGCGACATGACGAACGGCACGTGGAAGAACATCTTTATCTACAACGAAGATGACAGCACCGGGTTGGTGCGTCTGATAACGTCAAGCCACGGCCGCATCGACACGACCGATCAGCTTTCAGAACTCGTTCTGAGCGACGCTACAGTATCGAGTTTTCCCAAAACGGGCATAAGCGGCAAGTTTATCTCGGAAAACATTGGCGAAGTCCGCATTGCCATTAAGACAAAACGCTCTGAGCTGATCGAAAAACTGTCATCCGCTGAAGGATCGATCGAGGAACTCGGCCTTTCGGACCTTTCTGACTATGCCAAAACCAGGGAAGGGAAGGAGCGCATCGAAGCCCAGATCTTATGGCAGCGGCGCCTTATGCTTTCGCTCACACCATTGATCTTTTGCCTTCTAGGAACGGCAATGGTGTTGCGCTTTTCGCGCGGCGGGCGTGGTTTCGGCATTTTCCTTGCGCTGTTGGGATTGATCTCTTATTTTCTGCTTGCGTTCCTGGGCGAGCAACTCGCGCGGACCGGTACCGTGACCGTTTTTGAGGGAAGTTTGATACCGCTGATCGCAAGTGCGGCAGTTATAATGTGGTTCAATTTTGCGGGTCGAGTCGCACTGTTTGGCCGCTGGGGATACAGTCTAAAAGGAATTCTCGACAGGCTTCGCCCGAACAGGGAAAGACTGCAGACCAAAAATCTTTTCGTTGACCTGACGACCGGATTGCGCGATTTCGACCTCATCCTGAACCTGCTCAAATATTTTTTGCTTACACTTGCGTTTCTTGCGGTGGTGTTTGTGGTCTTTACCGCATTCGAGCTCTGGAAATTTGCCGGCACGATCGACAACGGCATTTCGCTGTTGATCAAATACCTCATTTTCCTGCTGCCCTTTGTTTATATCCAACTCGCGCCCTCAGCTGCGATGATCGCGACACTTGCGACCTATGTCATCAAATCGCGCCAAAACGAGATCGTGACGTGGACATCTGCGGGCCAAAGCGTATATCGACTGTTGTTGCCGTGCTTCGTGCTGATGTGCGTGATCGGGCTTTTAAATTTTGAGATACAGGAACATATCTTACCCCGGTCAAATCAGGTACAAGATGCGCTTCGTTCTCAGATCCGCAGCCAGGGTGTCATTAGCAATCGTTCGGGTAAATTCTGGGTGGCAACCGACAAACGCATTTACTCATTTGAGCTCGGTGCTGCGGCACCGACTGGCTGGATCATAAACACCGGAAATAAGAATATTCTGGCCGAGGTTCGGATGCAGAAAGCAGATCATGAACATGCCGGAGCCGGAAGTAGCGACCGGCTCGTCGCTTTAGATACGAGCGGCAGCGAAAGCCAATATGCGTCTGATAACGAAGTCAAAAGAAGCGCCTTTGTTATGAAAGGGCAGGGGAATAGACCGCGGGGCGTGAGAAACGCGTCTGATAACGAAAAGATCATAATGCGGGTATTTGATAACGCATACGCGACAGCTTCCTTCGCGACTTTTGAAACGAATATATCAAATCTCGGAGAAGCCCCAAATAAACCCGTCCGATCCGCGTCTGATAACGCACACGCAGTTCGAAATCTAACGGTCTATGAATTTGACGGTGTAGGGTCACGATTAGGCTCTATTTATACTGTGCCCAGAGCAGCTTGGGAAAAAGACCGGATCGTATTTCTCGGCGACGCGACAAAAGTCGAGCTCAATGCCGGAAAGCCTGTCACTACCGATATTGCGAACGGAGAATTGATGGACGATTCGAACCCGTTTGCTGAAACAGTAAAAAAACCAAGCTACTTAACGATCTCCGAAACGAAAGATCAAATCGAGCACAGCGAATCTGAGATCGAGCAGCGGACCTTCACCGTAGCGCTCGAGAAGAGATATTCGACGCTGTTTTTGCCGTTTATCATTGCGTTGTTTACTGCACCGTTCGCACTGTCTCTGAGCCGAAAAGGAAAGGTGATCACTGTCGGTTATGCCGTGGGATTGTGGCTCTTGTTTATGGGTATAACAAATGTCTTTGAGCAGTTCGGCCTGAACGGCTTTCTTGCTCCGGCATTCGCCGTTTGGACACCGCTTATGCTCTTCGCAATGCTTGGAATCTATCTGCTCTCAAAGGTAAAAACATAAGCTTCGTCCGTAAAATACGGGCGCAGATAACCAAAAAATAAGGTAAAATGTAAACGGTCGCTCGCTCCTATTTTCCCCTGAGTCACGTCGGCCTCATTTCTGATTTATGAAGCCATCACGTATTTTGTACGTCGAAGACAATAAGGATGCGCGCGAAATGCTTCAGCAGTTTCTAGGCCTTTCAAACGGCTCATACGATGTGACCTCTGTTGGTACCGCTGCCGAGGCACTCGATCTGACATCTCGCAATGCGTTTGACCTTTATATTCTTGATATCTCGTTACCTGGCATGGACGGCATCAGCCTGTGCAGGCGCCTCCGTGAACGCGGCGTCGATAAACCAATAATTTTCTTTTCGGCAATGGTGCAGCCCGCCGACAGAAAATATTGTCTTGACGCTGGAGCGGACGATTTCCTGGTCAAACCTCATGACCTGGACCGGTTCGCGGACACGGTCGCAAGGCTCCTTTCATCGAGTGAATAGCTTGATTCTCCGACCCACCTCGGTGTTGCGGATTTATCGGCCAATTTCTATTCGGACTACATCAACGAGTTTGGTACGAACACTCGCCGGTATCTTGACGGTTACAATATCATTGGCGAAATCGAACTTCAACGCCTCTCCGCTGTCCAGCAACTTGACGGACGTTGGTTTGACAACACCTTTCAACGTTACCTCGACATCGTCCGGCGGCATCATATCTTTATCGTATGCTCCGCCGTCTTTAAATTTTGGCAATAGGAACAAATAACGTGTCTGGCCGGAAGCTGTTGCCGGAACCGAGGCCGATTCGTCAGACGGCAGCGGTTTTGTCCCGCGAACCGCCGCCCCGTTTTGTTTCATCCACCCCGCAACCACATCCATGTTTTGATAGATCTCCGGCGTAAATTCACCTGTGGACATCGGCCCGACTCCCAAAAGATAGTTGATGCCCAATGAACGGGACGTGACAAATTGCCCCAAAACATATCCGTCAGATCTGAATGCGGCCCCTGCCACGTGCGGCCACGAGTTTGTCCATGTATTGCAAAATTCTGCCCAGGTTGTCGCGACCTTGTCGGTCCCGAGCGTTCGCTCGTACGTAATAAAATCGCCGCGTCCATGCAGCCTCGGGTTGATCACTATGCCCGGCTGCAGCTCGCGGATCCGCTCGATCGAAATCACGTTATTGCCGTTCGGTATCGGCGGTTTTCCGTCGAACCAAAGCAGGTCGATCTTACCGTAGCGAGTCAGCAATTCCTCGATCTGGCCCTTGACCATTCGCGCATATTCTTCCTGATGTTTTTGCCTTTCCTCGTCTGATCTCTTCGAAGTTCGCGGCTTAAGATCAGGACCCAGCGACGGTAATTCGGGATTCATTTTCGACCCGCCATCGTACAAGAAGTTCATATAATCGCGGTCGAAATACCAGTTCGGCGGTGAGTAGTAAAGCCCTACCTTGATGCCGTTGCGGCGACACGCCTCAACGAAATCCTTTACCAGATCGCGCCCGCCCATGTATTTTTTCGTGTTGAATTCGCCGTAGGCGCTCGGCCAAAGTGCAAATCCTTCATGATGCCGTGTGGTCAGAACCGCGTAAGTGAAACCGGCCTTTTTTGCCGCCTTCAACCATTTGTCGGGATCGTATTTTTGCGGATTAAAATTTTTCGCCTGTTCGAAATACTCGTTCGGTGTTATCTCGGGTGGCTTGCCGGTAAGGTTATAATCGCTCTCTCGAACCACGCGCTCGCGTTCCTCCGGCGTCAGCTTTACCTTTGCAAGGGCCCGCCCCGGCCGCATCGGCCATGAGATGTTTATCGCACGAACGGACGCGATACCCCAGTGGATAAAAAGCCCGAGCCCGGCATCGGGGAACCACTGCGCGTCCGGGTGCAACGTATGCACCGCCGCGGGGTTTTTTGCCGTTGTGATGCCAATGCTCACGTGCTCTGCCTTGACCGCTTCGGCATCCGATTTTTGTTGCGGAGATTGAGCGTGAACGGTCACCGCGCAAATTGCGACGATCAAGGTCGTTATTAACCGATGATAAATTTCCGATTTCATAATCAAAGACTAATGTTGCGAGGCCACAGGGCGCCACCGTTCAGTCATCAGTAACCAATATTCCTGACAGCAGCCTTTCCGAGGCGATCCTCTAATTGCTGAAGATACAGGCTTTCCGGCGCGACATGCCGGCCCTGCGATTCCCAATAACCGTCGGGTCGCGGAGCAAACGCACCGGCCTGTTTTTCGCCAATTTGTCCGATCGCCCAATTCTGCGCGGTTGGCGGCCGCTGGCATACGAGCGGTCCTTCGCAGTTCCACGCAACATAGTTGGCTCCGGCCCAGCCGTGTCCGCTGCCCATATACTGCCGGTCCTGTATCGCCATCGGAGCTTTCACGTTGTCATATAGTCCACCAACCGACCAACGGTGATGCGGTTCACTCGTCGCAAAATTCGCGGTTGCCTTACAGTGCAAAAAAACGTTCGGGCCACAGACGCGTCCGCCGACCACGAATGAATGGCGTCCCTTGTCCGCTTCACATCTCTGTACGAGATTTTGCTGGCCGTCGACGTTAAAACAATAACGTCGGCCGCCGGTGATGACGGAAACCATGTCCAGGCACTTACTGTCCTGCACGGTGACCCGCTTTGCCTGACCGATGTTGACTGCCGAATATCCGTAATGAACAGCTGTTATGCCGCGAACCCAAACGTTCTCAGCGTTGCTTATGCTGATGAAATCCCAACCGTGCTGCTCGTCCGAAAAATATTTACTTTTCTCGCGACCGTATTCCGCCGTTATGGTCTCGTCAAATTCGGAATCACCACGCAGGTTCTCAACGCCTATTTGCTGAATCCTCGCGCTCTTATCAAGCCCGTAGATCTCGCCGCCGCCCCATTTTTGCTCTATCGCGCAGACTATCGGCGCATCGATCGTGATCCGGTCGCTGCTAATGGCCGTAATGACGCGGTCAAAATCCATATTGAACGGCTCCCACTGCTTTGTTCCGCCGGACGGTCGCGGTGTGATGCGGTCCATTGCGATTTCGTGGATCCACTCCTTGTTTCCGATCCGGCGGACGATTATCGCATCGCCGACTCGCAAACCTTTCGTTGAATCGAGTTTCAGGTTGTGCGCACCGACGGGTGAATACACGTCGAGGACGCGCCGCGACGACCCGACGGCCTTTCCAAATCCCCGTCCTTTTATTTCGATCAAGGCATGCTGCTTTTTCTGAGTAGCAACGAGAACGGTGCCGTTTTCGTCCTGTCCTTCACCACGCAGCACAACACCGCTTGTCGTGATCCTCAGCGGCTCGCCGATCTTATAAACGCCTTTCTTGATGAGAACGGCACCGCGAAAACCTTGTCTGTCCGGTTTCATCGCAGAAACCTTATGAATAGCGGCTTGTATCGCGTTTCCTGCATCGCCCTGACCGACGCCGACCGTCGCCCGCACGGGAACGTCAGGTAATTTCACGCCGCCGCCCATATATCCGCAGTTCGAAAAATCGGGGATCGTGTTGCCGTTTTCATCTGGCACATAGATCATCTTTCCGCTCTTGCCCGGATAAACGATCTTGCTGTAATTTGCAGACGAATAAGCGAAAGCTTCTCGAGCAAAGGGCAGAGCGCCCAATAGAAATAAGAAATCACGTCGCTTCATTTTTTGTCAGAGTTCCTCAATTGTTCACTGCCTTTCTTGATGTGCAGGCTCAGGTCGATTATGGCCTCGAGATCGCTGCGTGCCTTGACCGCAGACGAAGCTTCGATCACGCCGACTTCCTGGAAAATAGGATTCTTTTTGAAGTTATAGATAAGCCAACCCAGTTTTGTTATCGACGCCTTCAATCTTATGGAATCAGAAATCTCCTCGGACTGAGAACGCAACGGGCCCGTTCCTGATTCAGGCAGCGCGAGATTGGACAATAACCGTGCGGCTCGCCTGTTGATCTCAGACGCCGACTTGGAAACGAAACTAAGGTCAGGCGCCTGAGTTTTTGCGGTTTTCAGCACAAGATCTTTGTTCAGTATCTGAAGCTGTGTGAAATCCTCCTGAAGTTCTTTGAGTGCAAGCTTTGGGTCCTTTTTTCGATTCCGGCCGTTATCGGCTAACGTCGCCAGATACCGCATATTGGCAATACGTTCTTCGAGATCGCGGTCGCTTTCGCTTTGCTCGCGATCTGCCGTTCCGCCCTGTGCCATAGGAAGCTGCGCCCGTACGGAAAACTGCGCCGCGAGTGCAGTGAAGGCAGACATTAGCACCAAAAACCTGAGCATATGCTTTTTCATACGCAACCCCTTATCGGTCGACGGTACAAAGCTATTTTTTAACCCGCAAGAAGACAACCCCATGTGACGGGACCGTAACTTTATAATCGGGGCCATCAACCTTTACGTCCTTTTTGTCCCACACGTCTCTCACCTGCTTCACCTTGCCCTTAATTCCCAGATCTATCCATTTGATGGCTACATCTGCCGGGGCCGCTCCACGATTAAAGACGCCAACGGCACGATCGCCGTTAGCAAGCTCGCGCACCCAAACTTCCTGGTCGCCAGTCTGCGAAACTCGTTTTCCTTGTATTCCGGCCTTGTCTTGATTTACTGCGATGACTTCGCGATTTAGCAAAATTTCCTTGGTCGCGGGCGTCATGTCGCGCAAGTCGTTGCCCGCGAGGAGCGGAGCCGCGAGTATTGCCCAAAGGCTCATGTGTGTCTTGTATTCCGTATCCGTCATGCCGCCGTTGCCCACTTCGAGCATGTCCGGGTCATTCCAATGCCCAACCCTCGCATATTGGGCAAGATCATTTTGGCCAAAGCCGATACGTGTCATCGAATCCCACCTGTCGCTGATGTCGCCGGTCGTCCGCCATAAGTTACCGCCAACATCGGGCCCCCATTTCCACACATCCTGACGGCCGTATTGACACAAGCTGTAAACTATCGGCCGCCCGGTTTTTAGTAGAGCGTCGCCCATTTTTTGATAAACTGCGGGCATTTCCTCATCGGTGTAAATGTTACGCGCTCCACACCAGTCGTACTTTAGATAATCGATACCCCAGGCAGCAAACGTGCGTGCATCCTGTTCTTCGTGGCCATAGCTGCCCTCGTAACCGGCACATGTGTTCGGTCCGGGTGAGGAATAAATGCCGAGTTTCAGTCCTTTGCTGTGGACATAATCAGCAAGCGCTTTCATATCCGGAAATTTTTTGTTTGAAGTGATGTTGCCCTGAGCGTCGCGCTCGCCCTCCCACGTATCGTCAATATTGATGTACTGGTACCCGGCGTCGCGCATGCCGCTGATGACCATGGCATCGGCGATCTCGCGCACCACTTTATCACTGACCTGGCTTTTGAATTTATTCCAACTGTTCCATCCCATCGGCGGAGTTTTTG
>DATJGV010000095.1:0-2915 GCA_035494575.1 Pyrinomonadaceae bacterium
TTTAGCGGCTTGAGTATTACGAAACATAACACACCCCTGGGAAAATTTGATTGAAGGAATATCAGTAAAAAGGATACTGCGATCCCAATTATACTCTAAATTGACGCGCAGTTAAGGATGTTTTTGCGATCAACTGATCGCTGTAAGCTAAAAGCTGTTGGCCGGGCATCTCATCAAAACCCAATAAACACAGGCTCCGGCACCAACTCGATACCAAATCTCGCCGCGATTTTTTGCTGAATGAGGTTTCTAAGTTCGATGATCTCATCCGCTGTGGCACCGCCCCGGTTGATCAATGCCAGAGTGTGTTTCGTTGAAATACCGACATTGCCTAATGCAAATCCTTTATGAAATCCGGCGTTCTCGATCAGCCATGCTGCGGGAATTTTTACGTGACTATCGTCAACAGCAAATTTTGGAACTTCCCTCTCGGCCGTTGCCGCAATTTCGGAATATTTTGTAAGCGCAACAACAGGATTTTTAAAAAACGATCCTGCACTTCGAGAATTCGGGTCGTCTTCGTCTATAACCATCGATTTCGCACGGCGAATCTCTATGATGGCATCTCTCGTTTCTTGTAAAGTTGGACTATACGAATGCGGATTGCGGAATGCGGATTGCGGATTTTCTAGAATCTCCTCACTTTCTCCGTTTCTCACCGTCTCCCCATCTCCGCTCTCCGTGTCCCCGCGTCTCCGCGCCGCCGCGTCTCTTTCGAAGTATTCCCTCAGATCTTTATAAACGATCTTTGGGGCACCATCACGCCTCAATTTATACTTCACTGCCAGGACGACGTACCTGTCTTTCTCGGTAGAATTAAAAATGCTCTTTCGATATTCAAAACCGCATTCCGCATTCGTAAGCTCGACGATCTCGGCCGAATTTCTGTCATAACATCTTACCGAAACGATCGTCTCCGAAACTTCCTGCCCGTATGCCCCGACATTTTGGACCGGCGTGCCGCCGATAGATCCCGGAATGCCGCTAAGACATTCGACGCCTGCGAGATTTTCTTCGACGCACTTTGCAACGAGCGCATCCCAGTTTTCTCCCGCTTGAGCTGTGATAAAAACGAAGCCATCTCCATATTTCCGCGAAATCCCCTTTAGCGCGATCTGCAGCACCAGCCCGTCGAAGCCTTTGTCCGAAATAAGCACATTGCTGCCGCCGCCGAGTACAAAAACCCGGAGCGAATTTTCGCGTGCAAACTCGAAAGCTCGAACGACCTGTTCTTCGGATTCGGCGCGAACAAAAAACCTGGCAGGGCCGCCGATCTTGAGTGTCGTCAGCGGCGCAAGCGGAACATTTTCTTGCAGAATAACCTCTGCACTTCGATTCATCGGATTTTGTTCGTGCTCTTTCGTGTTATTTGGCGGCCAGATCAAAAAGGAACCTGAGCAGTATAACCCAGATTCCTTTGCAATTTCAGATGGTTGCGGACTTGCTACATTTTCCCGGCCTTCAGATCCGCGATACGCTTCTCAAACGCCGCCGTATCAACCTTGTCCGCTTTGCCGCGTTCTATCGCCTTATCGGCGACCGCAAAAGCTTCATCCTTTTTACCCGCTACAAAAAGAACGTTCGCTTTGGCGGAAAGATTTTGAAAGGTTTCCTTCGTCGCGATCGAAGCATCGAGAACTTTCAAAGACTGATCGAACCAGCGTCCCGCATCATCGTTCATTTTGTTTTGTTGTGCGTATTGCGCGGCGTTGAACGGCGTCCGCCAGTCATCTGCCTTTGCCGCGGCGACTGCCTCGCGTGCGTGGAGCATCGTAGTGCCGACCAGATCGACCTGGACCGTGAACGGCACACGAACTTTTTCCCAGCGGATATTCACCGTGGCCGAGTTATCCGAAACCGGGTCGAAGCTGTATTCCAGCCATTCCTGGCTTTCCTTCAGCCATTCGGGCTTTGCCTTGACCCGAAGCGTGTCTTTCTTTTCGTCGTAGTTAAAACTTCCCCACTGATTGGCCGCACCGTTAAAAACTACCGTCCATTCGTCCTTGCCCGGAATCGTGTGCAAACTATAACTGCCTGCGGGCAGTTTCTGGCCGTTGATCAAAACATCGTCGGTGACGACAAATTGCGTCGCTTCGTTTGCACCACTACGCCAGACATGGCCGAAGGGAACGATCGCCATGCCTTCAGGACGTTTATATTGATCGTCGAGCGTGGCCTCGCCCTTGGCATAGCTGTCCTTTGGCGGATCGCCGAAGATAGCACGACCCTTCACACCCGGACGGCTGTAAGTTACTGTGATGTCCGTCACGCCGACACGCTGCGTCACGCTCGCCGCCTGGCTAGGACGCGGCAGCCTTAGCTGTGCCGAAACGAATTGAGTCGCAAAAATAAGGATCGTGAGAATTGCTGCCGAAGAAACAAAAAGTCTTTTTCCCTGAAACATCGTGGCTCTCCTTTTAAATGTTTTATAGCGATTATGCATCGAAGCGCATTTCTAACCAAGTATGCACATTATACGCTGTGACCCGAATTATAGTTTTTCGGTTTTAGCTAAATTACCAAATCGTTACCATAACGCACGAATTCGTATCCCGTGAGAGCCCTCTCAAAACCCAAACATTTATTTTTACAGGCATTTCCAAAATGGCACATTTTTTGCAGAGCCTCTTGGAAAGGAGGAATCTATTTCTAATTATGTCGATATTAAATCTTCGAAATACATTAAAAGGTTTAGCTTTTGCTTCTGTTTTCGCACTTGGTCTGATTCTCTTCTCAGGTACGACCGTCAAGGCTCAGTACGGTGGCTACTACCCGAACAACGGTGGTTATTACGGACGTGACAACGACCGCTATCGCAGAAACGAGCGCAAGGATTACGAGAGAGGATACAAGCAGGGCTATAAAGACGGTAAGAATGACGCCCGCCACAGACGCGGCAGTTATGGCCGTTATGG
>DATJGV010000096.1:0-6962 GCA_035494575.1 Pyrinomonadaceae bacterium
ACAGGCAAAGTAAATCTTTGTCCTTCATAGGAAAAGAAAAAAAACGTTTTATCCTTCCCTACCCATAAAGGGGGGGTTCCTTCGCCAAAACGTGGCAACACAACTGGTCCGCTAAAAGTTCCGCCAAAATCATTGTAGCGAAGAGGCGGCTTTTTGAAACCAAGGCTGTTGTTGAAAAAGTCGTTCGCATCGAACACGTCGTTGCGGAAATATTCGTACAAAGCTCCATGAAACTTGTTCTCACCTGAGCGTGTAACGATCGACACGTTAGCCCCGGGCGAGCGTCCGAATTCGGGTGCAAACGTTGACGTCTGTATTTTGAATTCCTGTATCGCATCGATGGATGCAAGGTTTGAGAAACTGCCTTGAATATTGGTTGCCGGGGTTGATCCGCTTATTGTCGGGCTAAAGCCAGCAAAATTGTTAGTTCCGAAATTCGCGCTCACACCGTCTACGGTAAAATAGTTAGAACCGGTACGTTGGCCGTTGACGCTGAACTGACCCGGATTCTGCGAGTTCGCTGGCGTAACCACGACACCTGGTGAAAGGTTGATAAGGGCCTGCAGGCTTCTTCCATTGAGCGGTAAATTGCTGACAAATGTTCGATCGACCGTTGTACCGACGGCTGGACTTTCGTCAATCAATGACGCCTCACTTGTTACGTTTACGGTTTCCCCGACTTGACCCACGCTGAGCCGGATATTGACCGCCTTTTGATCGTTTGCGTTGAGGGCAACGTCTGATATTTCAAATGGCGCAAATCCTTTACGTTCTACGGTTACTCGGTAGGTACTCGGAGGAAGAAGAGGTACCACGAAGGAGCCGTTTTCGTTTGTTGTCACAGTGCGTTCAAATCCTGCCGAGGTATTTACAATCCGCACGATGGCACCCGGAACGACGGCTCCCTTTTCATCGGTGACTGTTCCACTAAAAGACGCGGTCACTGATTGCGCGTCTACGGCAGCATATGATGCTAAAAACAAAAACAGTAAAGGTATGAGGAGTTTCATTATTGATATGGGCTTTGACATTTTCAGTTTCCTCCGGATCTCGATTTAATATCCATACTGGCCTTTCGAACGATGCTTGATAAAGATAAGCCAATGGCACACCCCCCAACAATTGCGGAAGATGTACATTTGTTTACTGCAAATCGCCAATATTATCTAATTGTTTGCAATTTCACGGCTAACGATTCAGCGGTTTTTAGCGACTGCCAGAACTGCGATGTTTTAATCGCAGTAAATCCGGGCCCGCTCGCCGACAGCGTAAACGCAGAGCGGATAACTGTGTCGTTAGTCGAGGCCAACGTCACCAGCGCATCTACCGCACGGGGAAGAGAGGTGACATCCTCGACGTCCGGCGTCTCTGACGCTCCCGCATTCACTGATCCGAACACGGGCCGCAATTCGTTTTGAAGGCCTTCGCACTCTTCGCGAATAGCGCTTGCATGCGACCGGATCAAGGCCAGCAATTTCGCACGGGAATCGGGCGACAGTTTTGCTAGCTCGTCCGACTTAAACTGGCCAACAAGGCGTTTTAATGCATAAGCCCTGCTCATCGCCCGATTTGAACGACCTATCATTTGTCCGCCAAAACGGTGAGCCGCATCTTCGGACTTGAAGTAAGACAACAATTCGCTTTCGGCTGCGGTTACCGTACTTTGGCTTTCCACGATTTCGGCAGTACCAGCCGGCTTTGGCGTGCTCGTTTGCTCGGCAACCGCCTCGCCAACTGTTTTGATCCCGATCCTGACCGCAGGATTATTTCTTACTGGCGTTAATGCGTCCAAAATTTCATTTTTGCGCTTCGCCGTATCTACAAGGCCTTGGACACTGAGTCTTCCGTCCGCCTCGCGGCTGACTGTGATCTGCTCGCCAAGATCGGCTTTTGCCTTATTCAACAAACTGAAAACTTCAATTTCCAAATCCGCCGAAGCGGGAGTAAACGGGGCCGCCACCGGCTTTTCAGCAACGTTCGAATTGGCAACAAGCACATTTGGATTGGCTTCTTCCGGTTTCGGTATTGCCGGTTGAGCAATGGAAGCAATTTGCGGCTGTGCAGGTTCCGAGAAGAAATCAGGAGCAAACGCCGTCAGGCTCAAAACCCTGTAATCGAGTTCCGTAAACTCGTATGTCTCGATTCCATCCGCGCTTTTTATCTGCAAAACCTGTTCAACCGGGTGAAAATCGTTCGAACGTAATTTCAACGTTGCTTCGCTGATCTGTCCCGGAGCGTTTGCGAGCGTATTTGTTGTATGCAGGACAATGAGTTCGCCGCCGTTGTCGGCTCTGGCCTTTTCAATCAAATCATTTTTTTGAACCAGGTACTTTCGCCAATTCATAAAAGTCGTTGGCGACAAAGGCTGTTGAGGATCAAAGCCGTTCAACTGCAAAATATTCAAAAGCTCTTGGTCAAATGCGGCATTCACCCCGCTGGTCACACTCTGGCGAAAGCGCGAATGAGCCGCATCCCGCCAAACTTCCCAGTTGATCTCAGACAAATTGTTTCGCCGAACCCGCAACTTCTGGTAAATGACAGCCTCCGCGAGCTCGCTAATCTGATCTGCTTGGAACTGAACTGACTTATTTAGTAATTCACTCGCGGAAATCGGTTTCACAACTATCAACTGCCAGATCAAAACAGCGATAAGCAACGCAGCGACGGCGCCGATCGCGGTTTCGCTTCGGCCCGACATGGACAAATGCGAAAAGTTCTGGAAAAACCTACCGAACCTTTCCCCGGATCGCGACCACCACGATCCGGCTACCGCTGGTGTTAGGGTTGCGAGATTATTTAGTTTTCGATCAAAATCGCTCCAATCCTTTGGAGGCTCTTGTGTCAATGGGATCTGTATCTGCTGTCTGAACTCGACGAAAGTCGAGATCGTTTCCTCAATTTTTTCGAGGCTGCGGCGACAAGACCAACACGTTTCGAGATGAGAGCGGACATAAGCCCCTTCCTTTGAGGAAAGCTCACCATCAACGTGTTTGAGCAGGGCTTCCTCAGAAGGATGAGCGTCCTCGATTTTCGATTTTTTGAACCAATCTCTAATCACCGTTTTGCTCCGATAATTTTTTGATCCCGCGCCGCAAAAACTCGCCTACGGTGGGCGTGGCGACGGACATAATTTCTCCGATCTCCCTGTAACGGAAACCCTCTGCACGCAAAAATAAGGCCTGCCGCTCCTGCATTGAAAGGCGCTTTAAGCCTCGGTAGAGGCGCTCGTACTTTTCGCGCAGTAAGACATTTTGTTCAGGATTCAGTTTTGTATCAGGTAATAAGTTTTCAATTATTTCCCAGGAATTTGCGTCAAGCGGCGCAATAAATTGATTATGTTTTCTACGGTTTACCGCGAGGTTATGTGCGACACGAAATATCCAGAACCGAATGTTTCTGATCACCTGCCCGCCTTTGACCGTTTTATAAAGTTGTAAAAATGCGTCCTGGGTCAGGTCCTCGGCCTCCTCGGCGTTGCCAAAAACAGCCATAAGATATTGATAGACCGGCTGCCGGAGAGTTTCGAAAAGTTGCGTAATCTGCTGTTCCAGTTGATTGGCTTCCGTCATTGAAGTCAATAGCTCTCCGTCGGACAGAATTCCCGCCTCTGATTCTTGGCTGAACCACCGATTTGTTAACCTCGGCACCATGTTTATCGAAAAAAAGGAATGGAAATAAGAAAGGCTGGTTTTTATTTGTTAAATGTCCTGCCCATCAAGAAATACTTTTTGCTAGAAAGATACCACCTCTAATTATTAAGACAATCATCCTCGGAATTTAATGACAAGCTATTTTTATTAATTTGCTTTTTGTCCTGCTCCGGAAGTTTCTCTGACGGGTTCGTGCAATGCCAATTCATAAATGCCGAAAGACGCTTTGTAGGTTCGTCCCATGCCCTACAAAGCGTCTTTCGTTTCTCGGATACTCAGATTGCGGTCTCCGAAATCTATTAAAGTTGTTTAATTCTAGATCTAAATGGATGGGCCTGATCGGAAATCACCCAGTTGCCGTTAAGGCTGCGAATCCTGCGGCGAACGGGTAAACGGTTTGGGATTCTATATCTTGGGACTGTACTTCTGGAATACTTATTTGAACTGCGGGAGACGGCTCATTAGGAATACGGTAAATCTGTGACGCGAATCAGAGAAGAAATTACTCGTATACGCGGGTATTAGAACACCATCTGCAAACCGGCCCTGGTAGGAAAACAAACCCATCGCACGGTTTGCAGCGGTGTCGGACGTGGGGCATTTCCCTGGGCGGATAAAGCAGGTACCCAAACGTAAATGACTCACGGTATGCTTCAGTTTAATACTGCCGGCTGAAGGCGATGTAATATTGATCCCTTCGATGGCTTCGCCAAACATCGGAACAAAACTGCTGGTTCCGGTCCCGACGCCCAAATACGGCCGGGTTGATAGACTGACCCCAAAACAAACGATTGTCTTAGGTATCGCGAAAGTCCGCCTCGGCGGGTTATTCCCGTAACGTGGCAATCTTGCCATCGCAAAGAAACCTTGTGTCGATGACATTTCTGGGAAAAGCCCTTTGAAGTTTGAGAATATGCGTGGGAAGTCATTATGACAATAAACAGGATTAGAGGGAGAAACTTTGATAAAACTCTAAATCCTAAATATATGCACAGGCGGGCGTTCTTAGACATTCTCGACTCCAACAGAATTGGGATAACCAACGGAAAGGATCAGGGGGCGTAGCTTATCCGGATCGTGCGGAGGTCGATCCGACAGCGGCGTGATATGCAACGTACGTGCCAGACGAACGATGGCCAAAAACAAAAAGATTTCGCGACAAGAGGATAAATTTTGGGGTATTATGCCCCACTTCCAAGGTTATGGTTGGGTAATTCTTCCCGTTCGAGAGTTAAGCTAGGCCCGTGATTTGTTCGCTTGCATTTTCGCGATACCGAAAAATTTCAATAGGCAGCCCGGGAAGAGTCACTTGGTTCAAAAAAATGTTGACAGCTGGCGGTTGAAAAAAGTCTAATTGTCTATTGATGAGGTCCTGCGCTGGATCTGTCCTAATTCCCTGAATTCCTATTTGTCGTAATTTATTTGATAAGGCGGATCGTAGTTCCGTTTTGAACGGAGCTGTTTAGGGGCGAGCATGAAATCAGTGGTCCGCCGGTCCGCGTACCGAAAAGAGCGTGGATCCTTTGCGATGAATAGTTATGATCGAGAAGCCAACAAACGGAATGAAATTGCGACCTGAAAAAATCCTCACTAAAAATTCGATAAGATCAATATTATTGCGTTATGGTCTGGCAGCAGGGTTATTTGCCATAACTATTGGGCTAGCCCTTCTTCTCTTGTATCTCGGCATTAAGATCAGTTTGACCATCCTGATCATTGCTGCGCTTTTTGTCACCGCATGGTACGGTGGCCGCGGACCGGGCCTGCTGCTAGCTGTCCTCGTGCAGGTTGCGTCAATAATACTAAACCCAATTCCGCCGGATAGTTCATTTCTGAGAGCTGTATTCGGATATTTTAGTAACCTCGTACTTATAGCCTTTATAGTCCTGATAATCGATGGGCTTCACAGGGTGGTGAGGCGACTCGGCGATCAGCGTAAGTTATTGCAGGTAACTCTCGCCAGCATCGGTGATGCCGTTATTGCGACCGATCTCGATGGCTCGATCAGCTTTATGAATCCTACTGCGGAGACGTTGACGGGATGGACGGCTAAAGAATTCATCACGCAGCGGTTCGGAGATGTGTTTCGCATAACGAATGAGACCGGACACGAACCTCTGGAAAATCCGGTCACGAGGATTCTTCGGGAAGGCTCCATCGGCGGCGGAACAAAGGATACATTCTTGATAGCAAAGAACGGTGGCGAAACGCCGATCGATTACAGCGGAGCGCCGATAATTGATGATAACGACCAGGTCATCGGCGTTGTCATCGTGTTTCGTGACGTAACGGAGCGTAAACGGGCCGAAGACGATATTCGACAACTTAACGACACACTCGAACTCCGTGTCGTCCAGCGGACCGCAGAGATCGAAGCTGCCAACAAGGAACTCGAGGCTTTTTCCTATTCGGTCTCTCACGATCTGCGTGCCCCACTCCGCGCAATGGACGGATTTTCACGCATCTTTTTGGAAGACTACGCCGACAGGCTTGACGACGAGGGGAAACGAATTCTTGGAGTTATTCGCGATAGTGCCAGGACCATGGGCCAATTAATAGACGACCTTCTGGCATTCTCTCGTCTTGGACGAAAGTCTATAGAACCTTCGATCGTCAATATGAGCGAGCTTGCGCGTGAAGCGTGCCTAAATATCGACTCATGTGAGGGTTCCGACATCGAGATCGGCGATCTTCCAGAAGCGCACGGTGATGTTGCATTGCTCCGCCAGGTTTTTTTCAATCTCCTTTCAAATGCTGTCAAATATTCAAGAACCAAGGATAAGATAACAATAAACGTCGGTGGATACGGCGAAAACGGTGAAAATATCTATTATGTCCGCGACGACGGTGTCGGGTTCGATATGAAGTATTCAGATAAGTTGTTCGGGGTTTTTCAGCGCCTGCATAGCGCCGATGAGTTCGAAGGAACCGGTGTCGGATTGGCAATCGTCCACCGCGTGATTGCTAAGCATGGCGGTCGTGTATGGGCTGAAGGTGAGGTCGGCACGGGTGCGACATTTTATTTCGCGTTGCCCAAATGGTTTGTTAATGAGGCAGAAGCTGATGAGTTGGCACTGACGTAGAAATATTGATTGTCGAAGACAGTCCGCTCGATCTGAACTAATCCTGCGGGCCTTAGGATGACAAGCCATAAGTTAGATTGTCATGTTTGCGTCGACCAGATAAAACGTCGTCTGACCGTTAACGGTCTTGGCGACCCGATTGCCGTCGCCATCGTAGACGATCGTGATTCCGTCGCTCGTCGAGGTCAGCTTGTTCTCGAAATCGTAGTTGTAGCTCTTGCCGTTCGAG
>DATJGV010000097.1:0-8908 GCA_035494575.1 Pyrinomonadaceae bacterium
TGCATCAGTCATTGATAGAAACTTTAGCAAATGTATGGCGAGGTGTCAGCAAACGCCGCGCGATATCGCGGCTGCGGACCGCGGCGGCAAGCGCGACGACGATCAGGACGGCCGCAGCCGCGAACGTTGTTCGGGTACCGCCGGCGATGGCGTCGGGATGCGTCGTCGCGATTTCCGTTGTACCTGACGCGACCGCAAACACGGCACCCATGACGGACGCGCCGGTGATGAGTCCGAGATTACGCGACAGGCTGAGCATTCCCGAAATTACGCCGCGCCGGTCCGCTCCGACGCCCGTCATGATGACGGTGTTGTTGGCCGCCTGGAACAACGCATAGCTTGCGGTAATGACGACGATCGGAGCGATATAACCGGTAACGCCAAAACTCGATGGCATTATTGACAATACAACGGACCCGATCGCAATGCCCATGAGCGCAACGATCGTCATGCGTTGACCGCCAAGGCGGTCAACGATGCGACCTGCGGGCACGCCGGTGAGCGCCGCAACGAGCGGGCCGGCCGATAACGCGAGTCCGACAAGCGCCGTTTCAAGCCCGAGCCCCTGCGAGAGATAGAACGGCCCGACCACCAGCGTCGCCATCATCACCGCCGAGACGAGCGCGCTCATTGCAAGGCTCGCCGTCAACACCGGATCACGGAACATTGCCAACCTGATCAACGGCGACGCCACCTTCGCTTCGGCGAGGAGGAAGGACGCGACTCCAAAGCCCGCGATCAGCAATAACCCAATGTTGAGGGGGCCGAAATGTCCATGGCCGATCGTCATAGCGAGAGCATAAGCCGCAAGCGTCCCGGCAAGTAGCAGAGTCCCTAGATTGTCGAAGCCCACGCGGCTTTCACTCTTCACCGTCGCTCGGTCGACAGGCAAATATCGATGTGCGAGAAAAAGATTCAAAATTCCAAGCGGTACATTCACCAGGAAGATCATCTGCCAGCCGAATGAGGCGATCAACAAACCGCCGAGCGATGGACCCAGACTGGTTCCGATCGCGGACATCGTTCCGAGCAGCCCCATTGCGCTGCCGGTCTTTGCCTTCGGAACCGTTTCACCGACCATGGCTACGGTGAGGGCCATCATGATCGCTGCTCCGAGGCCCTGTGCGGCACGTGCGACGATCAGCAACAGTAGCGTGGATGCGATGCCGCAAAGCAGCGAAGCGACTGTGAACAAACCGATCCCGATCAGTAACAGCCTCCGGCGGCCGACGACGTCACCGAGCCTTCCGACGCTGACAATAAGCGTGGTGATGGCCAACAGATAAGCGAGGACAATCCACTGAACCTCCTGGAACGAGGCGTTGAAGCCCAATGCAAGTGTCGGCAAACCAGTATTTGCGATGCTGGTGTCGAGAGACGGCATCAGCATGGACAGTGAAAGGCTGGCAAGGGCCCAACGGACCGCCGGTGTCAGTTTTCCAGTTTTGCGTCGTTGGTCTTCGATGGTTGTCTTTAACATGTTTTCATTAGAGCGCATCCGGAGTTGTAGCGGAAGACGCACGGTTTACACTTTATTAGTGCATAGAACGCTATATCAAAATGCAAACTGCGCTAAAATGAATTTATGTCGAAACCGGACTTCAACCTGCTTATCACTCTTGATGCCGTGCTTACGGAAGGAAGTGTGGCCGGCGCGGCTCGGCGGTTGCGGCTCAGCCCGTCCGCAATGAGCCGGGCGCTGGCGCGTTTGCGCAAAACAACGGGCGATCCGCTGCTGGTCAGGGCCGGTCGCGGGCTCGTGCCGACACCCAGGGCACTCGAACTTCGCGAAGCGGTAAGCCGGCTGGTGCAGGACGCCGAAGGGGTTTTGCGCCCGGCTGAGACCCCTGACCCCAAACAGATCATACGAACATTCACGCTGCGGACCAGCGATGGTTTTGTCGAGAACTTCGGTCCGGCCCTTATCGCCCGCGCCGGAGCGGAGGCTCCCGGTGTGCGGCTTTGTTTTTTGCAGAAAACGAACAAGGAAACCACGTTTCTTCGCGACGGGATCGTCGATCTTGAAACCGGTGTTGTCGGCGATACGATAAGTCCGGAATTACGGGTGCAGATGTTGTTCCGTGACCAATTTATCGGTGTGGTCCGAAACGGGCACTCGCTGAGTGAGGGCAAAATGACTGCTGCCCGTTACACGGCGGGCAGGCACATTCTCGTTTCGCGGCGCGGTCTCGACCATGGACCAATCGATGAAGCTGTTAAAATGTTGGGTTTGAGACGTGAGATCGTCACGATCGTCGGTGGTTTTTCGACAGCGCTTGCTCTGGCGCGTGCCTCCGATCTGATCGCTAGCGTTCCCGAACGGCACACCGGAAACCTTCGCGCCGGAATGTATAGTTTTCCTCTTCCGGTTTCGTCGCCTGAGATCGCGATTTCGTTGCTCTGGCATCCCAGAATGGACGCCGATCCGGCGCACCGCTGGCTGCGCGGTCTTGTTATGGACATCTGCGTGGCAGATCCAAAATGAGCTTTATTGATCCTTTAGCAGCCGCTGTTTCGCTGCAGGGCTTCGCCGTATGCTCCGCCGTTTACGTTACCGAGCTTGATCGCCATGTCGTAGATCTTTTTTGCGTACTCGGTTTCGTCGTAAAACTCGTAAATTTTTGCGAGAGCGACATACGTTCGCGAGACGAGCGCGAGATCGACATCCTGCCGTTTCCCCGCGTCTTTTTCCTGATCGGCCGCTATCTCGATCACTTTTTGGTAAGCGTTTTTGGCATCAAGGAGCTTGGCTTTTTGTGCAGCGGTGTCTGTGGTGTTTTGAGCTTCGAGGCTCGATATATAACCGAGGCTGTAATAGATCCGAGCTTCGGCCGGGTTGGTTTGAAGAAGCTGTTTCAGGTCGGCCGCCGCCTGCGCATAATTCTTTGCATCGACCGTTTTTTGGATCTCGAGCAGCCGCGTGGTCACCGGGTTTTCGACCGCCGCCGTGAACACGGGTTTACTGCGACGCTCTTCGCGTGCTGCAAGGCCGCGTTTTCGGGCTTCCGCAAATTCACTGAGGCGGTTTGCTTCTTTTGATGCATCGAGCGATAGGATCATCTCACGCATCGATGAGGCTATATCAAATCCGGAATCTTCAAGCCCTTTCAACTGCTTCGCAAAATAAAACGCCAGCACCGCGCCTTTTTCATAATCTTCGGAAAGCCGCAGGGCCGTCTCGTCGGCAAACGACTGTTTCAGTTTGTCGAGTTCCCCCGACACCGCCTTTTTCTCGTCGTCGGTTTTCAGTGTATCGATCTTTCGTCGGGCCAGCAGCGTCGCGGCATTTACACGGGAATGTTCCAACTCGCTCGCGTCTATCGCTGCAACCAGCGAACGGCCGATCGCAAGATATACGTCCGGCGTCGCATCGGGATTTATCTTTCGGCGTTCGTCCAACAGCTGTTTGACGCCGGGCTGGACCGTTGCAATGTCCTTCGCATTCGTCAGCACCAGCGGATCGACCACAAACTGCAAAAACGCGCGGCGGGCGTCGGACGGCCGAAGATCTGTGTCGGGCGGAACGATCACATAATAATCGTCGCGAATGTTGAGAAAATTGGTATTTCCGGCCGGCGCCAGCATTTCGGGAACGATAAAGAAATGGCGCTCGTGCTCGCGCGTTTCGATCTGCTGTAGCTTTTTGCCTTTGCCTTTTTGAGACTCGACCTTCACCTTTTCCGCATAAAGCGTTTGCGGCCGCGTGTGGAGATAATCCAACAGCTCGCTGACCATATCGCGCGCCGAGGGTCGGATCGCGGCGTCCGACGCCGTCTGGTAATCCTTAACATACTGATCGAGCTTTGCCCCGATGCCGGACCGCCGGTAAAATTCACGCACGAGCGGCGCAAAATCGAGCACGTCGAGCAAACTGCCGGGCAAGTCGCCAGTGACCGTCGGGTCCGCCAGATCGGGAACCTGCGAAAGCGAGTACGCCATCGAGATGAAGGGCGACACTATCTCGGCGTCCGTCGCCTTCGGATGGCGCTTTTTGTACTGCCCGACAAATGTCGAGATTTTTTGCCGCAGGTCATCCGGCACAGCGAGATCGGATTCCATCTGGTCGCGGAACTTTGTTCCGGCCTTGGACAAAGTCGTATCGAGCAGGCGTTTCCCGCTTTCATCTCTTGCCAAATCAAGCGTTCCGAGGACAACCATCACCCGCTTGTCGGGTTCGATCTTCACACCGTAATTCGAAAGATCGAAGCCCGCCGGAGCACCCTGCGCGAAAATATTTAGCGAAAACGCGAGAAGTAATATAAGAAAACCAAGAAATTTCATTAAAAAATACGAGACCGGACGAAAAAAATTCGAGCAAAGAACAGAATTTTCACCCGGAAATTAAAGGAAATAACTGAAGGGGAATCTCCCGGCAAAAATGCGGTTCCTTGCTCACACTAGAGATGAAAACCGCCGCGCAAAAAGTTGCTCTAAAAAGCAATAAATAAAATAAATAAAAGGATAAAGGAACAAAACCGCTGTTACCTTTACCCTTCATTCAAACCGCGTAAAATCGGGACTTAACTAAAGCTGGCAAGCGCATCAGCCTCACTGTCGTAAACGTCAAACACCGTCAGCAGCTTTGTTATGGCCAGCAGGTCCTGAATTTTCTGCGTCAGGTTCAACAGTTTCAGCGTGCCGCCTTCTTTATTAACCGCAGTAAAACTGGAGACAAGCTCGCCGATGCCGCTCGAATCGATATAGCCGACGCCGCCGAGATTAAGAAGAATTTTATTTTTGCCTTCGCCCAAAAGACGGCGAATAGCATTGCGAAGAGCAACACTGCCCTCACCGATGGTCACTTTCCCATCCAGATCAAGTATAGTCACGTCGCCGGCCTGGCGTTCCGATATGTTAATGTCAGCCATTTTTATCTCCTAATTTAGTTTACAAAGTTTGACAGCAGATTTTAGACTTTTCTTTTGCAAATGTCTATGAATAAAACAGATTTTTTAATGCTTCTTAAGCATTCTAACGACCATGCCGCCACCCGAATGGTTCGACCACTCGACCTCGTCCATAAACGAACGCATAAAAAGAATTCCGCGGCCATTTGTCTTTAGAAGATTCTCAGGATTTGTCGGGTCTGGAATCTCGTCCGGTGCAAATCCCGGACCGTGGTCCCGCACCCTGATCTCGAAGCCGTTTTCGGAATCGCTCAACTCGACCTCGACTTTTTTCGTCTCGTCGAATTTATTGCCGTGTTTTACTGCGTTTGCGACGGATTCGCGAATCGCAAGATCGACGGCGAAAATAAATTCGTCGCCCAAACCAGCCTCGCGGGCGAATTTATCGGCCGCGATCGCAGCCTCATCAACCGAGTCGATCTTGCTCGGCAAATTAAGTTCCTTGGTTTTGCTCACAAGCTTTTCTTTGTAAGTTATAGGTTTAGGGCACTTGCTGTCAAGACAAACAGCCGCAATCATTTTAGAATAGTTAGCATGAAGATCCAAACTGCAAGGGCAGTAAAGGGGGAGATCGCGCCGCCCGGCGATAAATCGATCTCGCACCGGGCGGCGATGTTTGCCGCGATGGCCGAGGGCACAACCCGGATCGAGAACTTTGCGACGAGCGCCGATTGTGCCTCGACGGTCTCGTGTTTGAGGGTGTTAGGTGTTGAAATTGAAGGTTCCGGTCTCGCATTTCAAGTGTCCGGTCTCGGAAAATCAGGATTTAAATCGCCAAAAACGGCGCTGGATTGCGGAAACAGTGGCACGACGATGCGTCTGATGTCGGGAATTCTCGCCGGGCAAGATTTCGAATCGATACTGACCGGGGACGAATCCCTGCGCAGCAGGCCGATGAAACGGGTCATCGATCCGCTTGAAAAAATGGGCGCGCGGTTTTCTCATCAGGAATTTCGCGCGCCGCTGACAATAGCGGGCGTAAACCCGTTGAAACCGATCGAGTATGACCTGCCTGTGGCGTCCGCGCAGATAAAATCGGCGGTTTTGCTTGCGGGTTTGAACGCCGATGGGACAACATCCGTCATCGAACACGCACAAACACGCGACCACACGGAGCGAATGCTTGAATGGTTCGGTGTCGAAACGAACAAAGTCCCGACCGGTGACGGCGGTACGAAGATCTCGGTTTCCGGAGATTCGGTATTGAAAGCGCGGGACATTACGGTCCCCGGTGATATCTCATCCGCAGCGTTTTTTGCGGTCGCCGCGGTTTGCCTCCGCGAGTCAAACTTAAGGCTGCAAAATATAGGGTTAAACACCTCACGTGCTGGTGTCGTCGATGTTTTGCAGGACCTCGGAGCGGACGTTGAGATAATCGACCGGCGAGAAATGTGTAACGAGCCGGTTGGAGATCTACGGGTTACAGGACGCCGCGATCTCGGAGAGATTAGCGAGCTAACTGTTTTGAAGGGTGCCGTCATTCCAAATATCATAGACGAGATCCCGATTCTCGCTGTTTTGGGTACGCAGCTTGGCGGCGGCCTGGAGATAAGGGATGCAGCCGAGCTTAGGGTCAAGGAATCTGACAGAATCGCGGCAGTTGTAAAAAATCTCAAGATGATGGGTGCCGAGGTCGAGGAATTTCCCGACGGCCTCAGGGTAAACAGCTCACAATTGCGCGGAGCGGTAGTCGACTCGTACGGAGATCACCGCATAGCGATGGCGTTTGCTGTTGCCGGGCTTTTAGCATCGGGCGAGACGGGAATAATTGGAGCCGACGCAGTTGATGTCTCGTTTCCGGGATTTTTTGGAGTGCTGGAAGGAGCGGTTGTTCGTTAAGGCACAGACTGCGGATCAGAGATGAAGCCCCCGGGTCGCTGGTGGTATCGAGAATAGATGGCTGTTGAATTTAACAAACGAATAGCGCTGACCGGATTCATGGGTGTTGGCAAATCGAGCGTAGCGCGGCATCTCGCGCATTCGCTCCGCTGCGAGCGAACGGATCTCGACAATGTTATCGAAGAAGCCGAAAATCGCTCGATCGCCGATATCATAAATACCGACGGCGAGGTCCGTTACCGCGAGATCGAAACGAGCAATCTCGAAAGTGTTATTGCCGACAAAACCGTGCGGATACTATCGCTCGGCGGCGGGACGTGGACGGTCGAGGAAAACCGTGAAATGCTCAAAAAAAGCGGGTTCATAAGTGTTTGGCTCGAGTCGAGCTTTGAACACTGCTGGATGAACATCAAGTTCTCGCACAAGGTACGGCCGCTCGCAAAAAACAAACGAAACGCGCGAAAACTGTTCGAAGAACGGCAAAAGATCTATTGCCTCGCAGACTGGCATTTTATCGTAAAGCCAGAATTTACCTCGTTCGACGTTGCAAGCCGCATTCTCGAAGAACTCATTTCGTAAAAGAATGTATTGATTATTCGCCGCAAATATCTCAATATAGTTCTACTTACCTAAAATTTTTTCTCGTGCGGTTTCGAGAGTTCTGTAATTAAGTCTCCGGCAGCAAGCGTTTGCGGCTGCCATTCGGGTAAGGACATTTATACAGTAAATTTCTGGAGGAAAAATGAAAATAAAATTTCTAACAGTTCTCGTTCTAGCCTTATCGCTGTTGGCGGGCGCCTGCGGTAAAAAAGACGCAGACATCCAAAAAGCAGCGCAGGACAAACTCAGCTCGGAAAATGTTACGGGTGCAACGGTAACCGTTAAGGACGGAGTCGCGACGCTCACGGGCGAAGTAGCGGATATAACTGTCAAGAACAAAGCGGAAACCGCTGTTAAGGGAACAGACGGCGTCAAATCGGTAACAAATAACCTGACTCTCAAGCCGCTGCCGACGCCTGTTCCGCCGCCGGTCGATCCAATGCTTAAGGGCAAGGTCGAAGAGGCGCTCAAAAAGGCCGGCTGTACGGGCGCAACTGTCGAGGTTGCCAACGGAACGGTTACGCTTAAAGGTACGGTACCCGATGCAAAATTCGCCCAGTGTGTACAGGCGGCTAATGAATCCGGTGCGGGTAAGGTCGAAAATCAGCTTGTGAAAGGCAAATAACGAGGGAGGAAAGTAATCATGTCTGTACAGGAAAAATATCAAACGCTTCTTGAACTGGCGAACCAGAACGGGACGACCTACCAGCTTAGTGAGGCGGACGGCGTTCTGCATGTTGACGGAACGGCTCCGAGCGAAGAAGCCAAACAACAGCTTTGGGACGAATACAACCGCATCGACCCCGACTATCGTTCGGGCGATCTGGTGCTGAATATTAACGCAGCAGGCGCAGCGGCCGGCGGCGGAGGCAATACCTACACGGTCCAGGCCGGCGATAATCTGAGCAAGATCGGCGAAAAATACGGCATTTCCTGGAATGCGATTTTCGAGGCCAACAAGGACAAGATCTCCGACCCCGACAAGATCTATCCGGGACAGGAGTTGACGATACCAGGCGCGTAGCGTTCTGCCAGCTTAAACCATAAAACGAAAGCGGGACCAGGTTCCGCTTTTTTTTGCCTCAAAGAGTCAAGTGCTTTCCCGGATCCATCCGAGCAAAATTTTATTTACGTTATTTGACGGAAATGTAAGGATAATGACTTTCACGCGGCGATGTCCGGCATAAAATACTTCGCACATGCGACCGTTATCTAACTGAAGCGACCATTCAAGAAAGAGGTCCGTCGGGGTTCGGCGCTGTCAAACCGGGCAATTATGCCTTCACTTAGGGCACCACTCACCCGGGGGATAGCACAGCCGATGAGATCTTTGATCCATCCGGTTTCAATAAACCGATCGATGTAAAGTTTCGACGCGGATTAATGTACATAGTCGATTTCGGAGTTTTCGAACCCGCGCCCAATCTGCAGCAGCCCGGCACGGGGAAGGTTTGGGTTGTGTCCCACGGCAAATCGGGAATCGTTCTTGGTCACCGGTAACCGAACCTTTAGGGACAAACCGAGAAACTAAAAAACAAAAACTGAAAACGCAAAGATTTCTT